>DASUOZ010000262.1:0-3235 GCA_036276375.1 Pyrinomonadaceae bacterium
CAGAGGAAAACCGAACCAAACCTTGGTAGTTCTGTCCGTGTTGCCCGTGTAAGTCTGTGGCCATTAACGATCAGGTCTGACTATGAGTGCGCGGGCTGAGAAACGAAATACTGCCAAATCAACCGACCGTTCGCGCGGGCGCGTGTTGCTGATTGCTGACGACGATCAGGCGCGCTTTGTGGAAGCCGTCACTGCGCGCGGGATGAGCGTTGTCGGCGTCTCGAGCGGCGCGGCGGCGATCGTCTCGTTACAACGATCGCGACCGCATCTCGTGGTCGCAAACCCGGCAGCGCGTGGGTTGAGAATCAAAGAGCTCGCCAAGATGTTGGCGGCGTCCGACGACGGTATCCCGCTGGTGCTGGCGGGTTCGCAACCGGCTACGCTCGACATTCGACAGGCGGCATTGCGTGAAGGCGCTTTCGATTATTTCGAGTTGCCGCTGGAGTTTGAGTTGCTGCTTGAACGAACGCAGCAGTTGGTTGCACTGCGCCAGAAGATTGATCAACTGCGTTCGGATGCCGACCTGGATTCGTTGACTGGTCTGGCGAACCGCCGGCGTTTTCGCGTCGCGTTGAAGAAGGAGGTCGAACGTTGGCGCCGTTATCGCATACCGTGTGCGCTGTTGATGTTGGATATCGATCACCTGAAGCGCATCAACGATCAGTTTGGACACCCGGCTGGCGACGCTGTGATTCGACAGATTGCGCAGACGTTGAAGGAAGTTTCGCGCGATAACGATACGGCGGCGCGACTCGGTGGGGAGGAGTTTGCGCTGTTGCTGGCGGGCGTGGACTTGCAGAAAGCCGCGGTGGCCGCGGAACGTTTGCGAGCAGCGCTGAGCGGCAGGCGAGTTGATGAAGTGGGAACGGTGACGGTGAGCATCGGCGTCGCCAGTTGTCCGGAGAATGCGACTTCGGAACGCACGTTGTACTCGGCGAGTGACAGTGCGCTTTACGTTTCGAAAAACTCTGGGCGGGATCGGGTCTCGGTAGCACCGCCGCTTCAGGAAAAACTTCCTGGCGTTTAATTGCAGGTTGGGTATGAAAAAACCACCAACTTCGTCGGTGGGATTTTAGGCGCTGAACCGTTAGTTAAAAGAAGATGCAACCTGATTCACTCGGTCACTGGGGCAGGTACGGCGGGCGCTTCGTTCCCGAGACGCTGATGGCGCCGCTCGAAGAGCTGACGGAAGCGTACCTCGCGAGCCGCGACGACGAATCTTTCCAAACAGAGCTCCAGGACTTACTCGCGAATTACGCTGGCCGACCGACGCCTCTGTTTCATGCCGCCCGACTCACGGAGCATTGCGGCGGCGCAAAGATCTATCTCAAACGCGAAGATCTGCTGCACACCGGCGCACACAAGATCAACAACACGATCGGTCAGGTGCTGCTCGCGCGGCGCATGAACAAGCGCCGTATCGTCGCGGAGACCGGCGCGGGCCAGCACGGCGTCGCGACGGCTACCGTGTGCGCGTTGTTCGGGTTGGATTGTGTGGTTTACATGGGCGCGGAAGACATGCGGCGCCAGGCGTTGAATGTGTTTCGCATGCAGTTGCTGGGTGCGGAAGTGCGCGAGGTAAACGCCGGTTCGCGTACGCTGAAGGACGCGATCAATGAAGCGTTGCGCGATTGGGTCACGAACGTGGCCGACACTTACTACCTGTTGGGCAGCGCGCTTGGACCACATCCGTATCCGTGGATGGTGCGCGATTTTCAGAGTGTGATCGGGCGTGAAGCGCGGGCCCAGGTCCTGGAGCAGGAGGGGCGTTTGCCGGACGTGCTGGTCGCATGTGTTGGCGGCGGCTCGAATTCGATCGGACTGTTTCATCCGTTTTTAGACGACGAGTCGGTGCGGATGATTGGAGTCGAGGCGGGCGGCAGGGGTGACGAGTTGGGCCAGCATGCGGCGCGGTTCAATGAAGCGGGCGGTGGGCGTCCGGGCGTGTTGCAGGGCACGATGAGTTACGTGTTGCAGGACGCGAACGGGCAGGTTGCGGCGACGCATTCAGTTTCCGCGGGTTTGGATTATCCGTCGATCGGACCGGAGCATGCGTTTCTGCACGACGCGGGGCGCGTTGAGTACAGCTCGGTGGCGGATGCGGAGGCGTTGGCAGCGTTTCAGCTTTTGTCGCGGCTCGAAGGGATCATTCCGGCGCTGGAGTCAGCACATGCAGTGGCCCACGCGCTCAAGGTTGCGGGTGAGTTGCGGCGCGACCAGATCCTGATCGTGAATCTTTCCGGGCGCGGCGATAAGGACATTAACTCCGTGCGCGAACAGTTGGAGTCATAGCCGCTTGGGACGAATTCAGACAGCTTTCAATGAGTTGAAACGGGATGGTAGGAAGGGCTTTATTCCGTTTATCACGGCTGGAGATCCCGACCTCAAGACGACAGAGGAACTGCTGGTCGAGTTGTCGCGAGCAGGCGCGACGGTGATTGAGCTGGGTGTGCCGTTTAGCGATCCGATGGCTGATGGGCCGGTGATTCAGAGGGCGTCAGAGCGCGCGCTAAAACACGGGATTGGGGTCGGAGATGTGCTGGCGACGGTCGCAGGCGTGCGACATGAAATAGAAACTCCGATTATATTGTTCAGCTATTTCAACCCGCTCTTGCAGTTTGGCTTGAGGCGGCTTGCGGCAGAAGCGAAAGCTGCGCGTATCGACGGTGTTTTGGTAACGGACCTCAGCCCGGAAGAAGCGGCGGAGTTTGAGAGTGAGCTGCGCGCGAACGATCTCGACATGATCTTTCTCATCGCGCCGACTTCGACCGACGCACGTCTGAAACTAGTCGCGCAACACGCGCGGGGTTTTGTTTATGCGGTGTCTCGCGCGGGTGTTACGGGCGTGCGTACGAGCGTGAGTGCGGAAGCCGAGAAGCTCGTAAGCCGGATGCGTGAATTCTCGTCGCTGCCAATCGCGGTCGGTTTTGGCATCTCCACTCCTGAACAGGTAAAAGATGTGCAGCGTTACGCCGACGCAGTCGTAATCGGCTCGGCCATCGTGTTTGAAATAGAGCGACTGAAAGGAGGGACCGCAGACTTGGCCAGAGAGATTGGCGAGTTTGTAAAACGACTTCAGTGATCAATTCGCAAACACCGGTCCTGATCGTGCTGCATAGCCCACGCGAAAAATATTGGGGCCTACTCGACGAAATCAACAGTGCTGGAGTATTCTTGCGCGGACTCGACTTGAATTCGTTTGACGAGTGGATTCGATCTGTAATTCACAAAGAGC
>DASUOZ010000263.1:0-6106 GCA_036276375.1 Pyrinomonadaceae bacterium
TGCCTGGTCACCAAATCTGTAGCGCAGTCCGTCGTAAGCATCGATGCGCCGGTCGCGGAGGAACGGCCAGTTTTGGCGCGTCTCTTCGATGAGTGAGAGATCGCATTCAACGACCAGCACCTCTTCGTTTTCCGCTGAAGCTTTTGCGACGATACGGCCGAATGGGTCGGCGACAAACGACTGGCCCCAGAAGGTCAGCTTGCCTTCGCGACCAACGCGATTGACGACGACGACGTAAACTCCGTTGGCGATAGCGTGGGCCCGTTGAATCGTTTCCCAGGCGGAGTGTTGGGCCTCGTTGACTTCGGGTTTCTCGTCAGGCAGCCAGCCGATCGCGGTCGGGTAAAAGAGAAACTGCGCGCCGCCGAGTGCCGTAAGCCGGGCGGCTTCGGGAAACCATTGGTCCCAGCAGACGAGCGTGCCGACTTTGCCGTACGTGGTGTCGTGAGTTTTAAAACCGAGATCTCCGGGGGTGAAGTAAAACTTTTCGTAATACAGGGGATCGTCGGGGATGTGCATTTTGCGGTATTTGCCGACGATCTCGCCCGTTGCGTCGATCATGACGGCGGTGTTGTGATAGACGCCGGCGGCGCGCTTTTCAAACAGCGATGCCACGATCACAACTTTTTTTTGCCGCGCCACTTTGCTCAATGCTTCGGTCGATGGACCCGGAATGGTTTCGGCGAGTTTGAAGAGCTGAATGTCTTCCGTCTGGCAGAAGTATTGGGAGCGGAAAAGCTCCTGCAGACAAACTATCTGAGCACCGCGTTTAGCTGCGTCGTTGATTCCGGCGATCGCCTTTTTCAAGTTCTTGTCGGGCTCCGGCACGCACGACATCTGCACCAATCCCACAGTAGTGACGTCACTGTCCCCGCGTTTTTTCGGCATGCCGCGAGTATAGCCAAAGCGAGGCCGTTTGGACATTGCAGTTTCGACTTGAGTAAGATGTCCGGTCATTTTTAGCACGTTAATGAAAAGAGTAGTGAAATGATCGATTTTGAACTGACAGAAGACCACAAGGCGCTGGTGCAAACGGTGCGTGAGTTTGCGCAAAAGGAAGTGGCGCCGTTCATCAAGGAGTGGGACGAGAAGCAGCAGTTTCAGCCGTCCGTTTTGCGCAAGATGGCCGAGCTGAATCTGCTTGGCGTCTGCATTCCCGAGGAACATGGCGGTGCGGGTTTTGATTACATTTCGCTGGGGCTCGTTTGCGAAGAGTTGGAAGCGGTCGATACGTTTATGCGCGTCATTATGTCGGTGCATACGGGATTGAACTCACTGACGCTTTACTCGTGGGGCACTGAAGAGCAAAAGCAGAAGTACCTGGCGCCGCAGGCCAGGGGGGAAAAAATCGCGACCTACGGATTGACCGAGCCGGGCGCAGGCTCAGACGTGGTAGGGGCGCGTTCAACGGCGCGGCGCGAAGGCAACGAGTGGGTGCTGAATGGCGAAAAGATGTGGATCAGTTTGGCTGACGTCGCCGACAACTTTCTGTTCTTCTGTTGGACTGACGAAGAGAAGCGGCGCAATCGGGACCACCGGGGTATGTCGTGTTTTATCGTCGAGCGCGGCATGAAGGGATTCTCGTCGGGCACGATTCACGGAAAGCTCGGCATACGGGCCGGCAACACCGGTTACTTCTCATTGCAGGACGTGAGGGTGCCGCAGGAGAACATGGTTGGTGAAGAAGGTGAGGGCTTCAAGATCGCGATGTTTGCACTCGAGCAGGGACGCTACACGGTCGCGTCTGGAGCGACGGGTGTGATTCGTGCGGCGCGTGACGCGTCGATTGCGTACGCGAACACGCGCGAGACGTTTGGGACGAAGATTGCTAATCACCAACTGGTGAAACAGAAGATCGCGGAGATGGAAGCGGATTACCAGATGAGCCATTTGTTATGGCTGCGCGCCGGCTATTTGAAGAATCTCGGCAAGCCGAATGCGAAGGCGACGAGTCTGGCGAAGTGGCAAGCCACGACGCGCAGTGAGAAGGCGGCGTCGATGGCGATCGAGGTTCACGGTGCGAACGGTTATGCCAACGACTATCCGGTGGAGCGTTACCTGCGCAATTGCAAGGCCGCGATCATTTACGAGGGAACGCGTGACATTCACACGCTGATGCAGGCGGACTGGGCCCTGGGTCTAAAACAGGAGAAGCCCGCCCGGCGCATTCTTCCCCCCTGGAAAAAGTAGCGCTGAATTACCCATTTCCGCCACGGACTTTACACGGATTTTCACGGGCAGTCCGTGTCCGTCCGTGTAACTCTGTGGCTTAACATTAATGTGCGAGAAATACGTCCCAGGCCCAGCGCGCGACTTTGGCGTCAATGGTGTCGCGTACTTTCGCTCGGTATTTGAATTCGTTGCCGAATTGATCCACGCGTTTCGATTCTTTGAACTCGAGCTCAAACGCTTTCACGTCCAAGGCTGCAAGCGTGTGCAGTTCTTCCGGTTCGGAAATGCCGTTGTGGTTTGTGTCCTGCCACAGACGCAGGCTGGTGAAGACTGAGTCGCGATCGTCGATCAGGCCGTCGCTGTTGCCGCCATTCACCGCCTTATCAAACTCGGCCAGCGCCAGGAACCCGTTCTTGTTAGACGCCGGCGGTTGCGGTGTGAAGTCTCCAAACAATTCCGAGCCGGTGTCGATCGTCCCGTTCCCGTTGCGATCAAGCGCCAGCCACGCGTCGTCCGAACCGGCCCTGGTCCAACCCAGACGATCCCTGGTGCCGTTGCCGTTCAGGTCGAAGTCGACGCCGTCAGCCGCGGCAGTCAGCGTGATGCCATCGCCATTGATATCGAGCACGATCGGCGAACCGCCGCAGGTGTCGCAACCGAGACACGTGCAACTCGTGAAGTCGTAGTCGCCGCCGAACCGCATACATCTGCTGGCAAACGTTGTGTTGCAGGTCTGAAATCCCGAGAAACAGCAAAGGCCCGAACCGTTCGGACTCGTGCCGATGGGGCAAACACCGAGAATCGGCGTGGTGCAGTTGCTACCAGCACTCGCGGACAGATTGCAGGTAAAGAACTCGGCGTTCGAGTCGCGCCAGAGATTGCCACCGGTTACGGAAGACGTGGCCGACGCGATCAAAACACTCAGAGAAACGCTGGCCGTTTGGTCACAGCTTGTTCCCAACAGGCACGACGAAAACGCAACACCAGTTGCCGCGGCGCAGGTCAGGGCGGTGCCCAGCGGTCCGGTCCGGTTGTCAGTCTTTAGATCCTTCGACCCAACGTGGGAGAAGAAAAACGTGAAGTTACTGAGCGTGCCGGTGTCAAACGCCGCGAAACTACTGACTTCCACCTTGCAGCGCTGGAGACTGTTGGGCACCAGCGAACAAGAAGCCGTGTATTCGGCCGTGCCCGCGTGATGACCGGACGCATGTTCGGTTTCGTCCTGACTGAGCCAGAGCGGCAGACTGACAGAAGCCATTACGACTTCGTCCGTGCTACTCGCCGTCGTAAACTCGCCATCTGACGCCAGCTCATTCGACAACTGCACCGACGCCTGCGTTTGCGTCTTCGACGTGTAAGCGGGCCGTGTCTCTTCCCAAACGCGCTTTACTCCATTAACGACCGCATCCCAAAACTCAGGCGCTCCCGTCTCCGAACCGCGATCCGCGCTATGAAAGAGCGCCAGCGCCCGATAGGTGCGAGACTTACCTGCTAACCGAACCGTCACCTGGTACGACGTATAACCCGCAATATCGTAATAACGCGCCGGTTCAAAGTTCAGCACGTCGCTTATGGTCCACTGCGGATCGAACACGGACGCGTACTGCCCACGCTCCCAGGCGGCGGCAAACGTTGCCTCCTCCGCGCCGCCGTTTTCCGTGTGACTACCGTGCGTTATCGACACGATCTCACCTGCCGGCAGCGTCACCAGTTCCGCGTAGCGTCTGCCCGCGATCTCCTGCACGTTACCCGAACGAAAATCACTGAGCTCGAAACTGAGTCTTGCTTCCGAACCGAAACTTTGGTTCGACTGTTCCTGACGAAACACCTGAGCGGCGGCGTTGTAAATCTCCAGCTTGCGATAAGTCTCGCGGATCAATCTTTCCTGGCCGGCGGCCGAACGCGCGTGCGTGGCCACCGGCATAACTACGAAACAGATCATAAAGAGCGTAAGGCTGTTCAATCGGTACATGGATGTCTCCTATTTGGTTGCGGACGTTTGCTGCAATTCTCGATCAATCACAGTCTGAAACTCGGCAAAGGTGAGGGCGCCCTTAACCAACTTCCCATTAATCAAAAAGCTCGGCGTACTGTCGATTCGATAACGCCTGGCCAGCTCAATGTCGCGAACCACGGCCGTGCGCGACTCTTCGGCATTCACACACGCCGCAAACTTCTCGCGCCCGAGCCCCAGCTTCGCAGCGATGTCGCTGATAAAGGATGGTGACAGATCCCGCGCGGCAAACAGCGCATCATGAAACTGCCAGAACCGATCCTGTTGGCCCGCGCAGTACGCCGCCCGTGACGCCGCGAGCGAGTGGCGATGACCTTCCGAAGGCAGGTGCTTGAATACGAGCCGCACTGCACCGCCGTAACGGTCCATGATCCGCTTGAGCGTGTCCTGCACCTGCGCGCAGAACGGACATTCAAAGTCCGAAAACTCCACGATCGTTACCGCCGCCCTGGCCGCGCCTTTTGCAGGCGAACCTTCGTCCAACTCCGGACCAACCGGCGGCGCCAACTTCAACATCACCGGCCATTTCTTTCGCAACTCTTCAAGCCCGGCGCGGTAATAGCGCATGCGCGCCTGGTTCTCCAGATCGAGACGCAGGCGCTCGCGCGCTTCATGCGGACTCATCGAGGCGAAGAACGACGCGTTTTGCGCATATGCATTTTCAACCTCGCCGCGGGTCACCTTCGCGTTTCCCCGCGTGAGCTGCTCGCGCAGTTCTTCGATCGAAATACGCTGCGATCGCGCCTCGGCCTCGAGCAGCTTCGCCGTGATCAGGTTTTCGAGCGCGATCTTTCGCATTGCGTAGAGCTGCTGTTGCAGTGGATAAATGGCACTCAAAACTGTTTCATCCACTTGCTTGAGCGTGATCTCCGTGCCGTTGACGGTCGCGACTACGGTTTCCGGCTCCTGCGCAAACGCCGTGAAGCGCAGTAGCAAAATCAAGCACAGAATTCTCCCTGGTGAGGACTGGAATAACATTCAATCTTCTCTCCGTTTTCAGATTTGATTGCAGGGGGTTGGTGACAGTGAATGTAGATTTGCGGGGTGAAGCAGTCAATAGAAAAGTATTTGCGAAAATGGCTAATGCTTTACGAAAGTGGCTAACTGTTTGCGGTAGCCGCTGGGCGTTGCGCCGTAGCGCTCCTTGAAGTACTGAACGAAGTGACTCATCCCACTCACGCCCGCTTCGCTCATCACCTCCTTGATCGAAAGAAACGTCGTGCGCAACAAAAACTCCGCCCGTTCCAGCCGCCGCTCTCTCAGATACTGATTGACCGTTCGGCCCGTCTCCTCTTTAAAGAGATGCCGAAAACGCGACGCAGAAAGATTCACCACCGCCGCGAGCTCCGCAATCTCCCACGCGCGGGCGATGTCCATTTCGATCTGTGCAATGGCCAGTTCGACTCTTCGGTCCATAGTGATGAGGACTGGAAACGAAGTTGAGGAGGGCAGGCGGAGATTACCTGTTCGATTAGAAAAAGGCAATCCACAGATTACGCAGAGTGAAGAGTCTGTGTAATCTGTGGATCGATTTACTACTTGCGTGCTTCGAAGATGCGATTGAACGGCGTCTCCGTCGCGCGGCGAAACTGTTTGAAACCTCCGGCCAGCACCACCTCGCGAATCGACTCTTCACTCGCCACCGCACCCAAGGCTGGTCCATCCTGCGCCAGCGAGTTTGACGTGCAACAGAGCGTCGACGCGCCCGCAAACGTCCGTCCGATCGGATTGAAGTTTTCTTCAATCGCGTCTCCCGCCATCGGTTCCACGATCAGCGCGACACCGTCGGGCGCAAGTACTTCCGCAGCCCGGCGGCAGGCGCCCACCGGATCGCCCATGTCGTGCAGACAATCAAAAAACGTCACCAGATCATATTGCTGATCCGGAATCGTCTGCGCACTCGCTGCCTCGAAATGCACC
>DASUOZ010000264.1:0-3630 GCA_036276375.1 Pyrinomonadaceae bacterium
CATCGTCTCCCGCAAAACTAAAGCTTAATTCTGCAAAGGAGAAGACCTATGGACCGTCTGCGTCTGTTCGTGTGGCAGTTTGTCTTAACTGCCATCGCACTAGCCGGCGGAGTCCCGGCTGCTGCTCAAACTACAGTCGCGACCCCCGACGGCTGGGTTGTTTTGCAAGTCTCGGATTACACCGCACTCAAGCGCTCGGCATCGCCGGCCGACCCGGAACCCGCGCCACCGCCCGTCGAAGCAACGCTCTCGCGCATCGATTACGACCTCAAGATCGACGGCGATCTAGCAACCGGTGAAGCGCGTTTGACCGTCGACGTGATCAAGAACGGTTGGGTGCGTGTGCCGTTGCCGGAAGGTCTGATGGTGCGCGACGCGCAGCTCGACGGCAAGCCGGTAAATCTCATAACAGCACCCGCGGAGAAAGGTGCAGGACGGCTCGATCTCCTGCTCTCGCAGACGGGCCGATCGGTCTTGTTGCTGAAGATCGTCGCGCCGGTCACGACCGTCGCGGGAACAGACATTCTGAAACTGCCGGTCAGCAACTCCGCCGTATCGCACGCAAAGATCGAGCTGCTGAGACAAGGCGTTGACGTTCGCATCACGGGTGGATTGCTGCTCGATCATTCGGAATCGACTACGGGAAGCCGTTGGGTCGCGAATGGCAAAGGCAATGAGCCGCTCACCTTTGCGTGGCGGCGCAAGGTGGATGATTCGCGACTGAATCAGCCGCTGCGACTCCGCGGCTCGATCACGCAGCTCATCGGACTGGGCGAAGATGCCACGCAAGTGAACGCCGAAGTGCAACTCGATGTGTTGTCGGGCGTTGCGCAGGACGTTCACGTTGAGCTTCCGGAGCAATTCACGATTAATCAGGTCTCCGGCGCGATGGTTGCGGACTGGGACGTGAAGAATCGCGATCTGCAAGTCTCGTTTATCGAACCGGTGCAGAACAACGTGCGGTTCACGTTGAGCGGCGAGTTGCGCATTCCGCGGGCTGGGCGGTTTGACGTGCCGCTGATTCGTTTGCCGGGAGTTGAGCGCGAAACGGGTGGCGTCGGCGTTGAAGTGCTCGGCGCGGGCGAGATCAAAGAGCGCAAGCCGAATGGATTGGAAGAAGCGGAAGCTTCAGACTTGGGCCAACTGATTTCGAGTCGCCAATCACCGTCGCTGCTGGCCTTTAGATTATTACCAGGCGATGGGAAGGCAACGCGCACACTCTCGCTCGACGTTGCGCGCTACACGCCGCAAGCCGTACTCACCGCCAACATTGAAGAAGCTGAATACAACGCGCTGATCGCCGTCGACGGCAAAGTGCTGGTCCAGTCGCGCTTCGCCGTGCGCAACAACCAGCGCAACTTTCTGAAATTGACTCTCCCGGCGACTGCTGAGTTGTGGAGCGCCGCGGTGGCCGGCCGTCCGGTCAGGCCCGGACGCGCGCCGGACGGTTCGCTGTTGTTGCCGTTGGAAAAATCGAGATCCGGCGGTGACGCGCCTCCGTTTATCGTGGAGGTTTCGTATCTGGATCGTGCGGCGGCGTGGACCGAACGCGGTCGTGCGCGCGTGTCGCTCGTCTCCGTTGACCTGCCTATTTCGAAGTCACATCTGCTCATTCATCATCCGCCGCTGTTTCGTTTGACGCCGCTGCCGGCTCTTTCGGGAAGCTTCCGCGTGGCGACCTACGCACCACCTGCATCATCAGCGCTGCGGACGACGTCGTTTGCCTCTTCGGGTGAACAAACGCAACCTGAAATTTCAGTGGGCCAGTCTCCTGAAATCAAGCAACTCGTCGCGCAGGTCCAGGCCACGAAGCAAAGCGCTCGGCCCTCGCGCAACCTGCCTTTGCGCGTCGTGTTTCCGCACTTTGGTCCGTCCATCTTTTTGGTGTCGGAACTGACCGGCGAGAACCAAACACCCACGGTAGAGTTTGACTTCCAGCGTGACAGAAAGAGAGGCGACCGATGAAAGTAGCACCTGCAATTCTAATCTTGTTGCTGACCGTTACCGTCTGCGGCCAACATCGAAACTCAACCACCGAGATACCGCTGCCAACAACCGCACCGCCGGGCACCGTAACGCTCTCGCTCGCCGAATACAATCGCCTCGTTGAGGCGGCCACTCGCAGACCAAAACCGCTCGACGCGGCGCCGTTGCCGTTTGTGCTGGCGCGTGCGATTTTCAAACTGCGCGTCGAAAATCAAACGCTGACGGGCACCGTCAGTATCGACGGCACGTCGCTCAATCAGGGACCGGTGAAAGCGCCGCTGACGACCGGTCTACTCGTGCTGCAAGCGGATCAATCAGGCAATCCACTGCCGTTGCTGCTCGAAGGATCGAGCCATGCGGCGATTCTGAATGGACCCGGACCATTTGCCGTTTCACTCGGCGTCGCTTCTGCCTTGTCGATCGACGCGGGACGCGCGGCGTTCATGTTGCCCGTACCGCTTGCCGGAAGTTCGTTGCTGACTTTGGAGCTGCCCGGCAATCACGCGAATGTGCACGTCGAACCGGGAATCATCACCAAACGCGACACCGTCAACGGCCACACTGTGATTGAGGCTTCACTCGAGCCCGGGAAACAGGCGCGCGTTTGGTGGACCACGCGCGAAGTCTCGGCGCCGGTGGCCCAACGCGAAGTGCGTTTTCTTTCCGACGTCAAGAGCGTGGTCTCCGTCGGTGACTCACAGTTGCGGCTCACCGCGTTGTGTGACGTGAACGTGATCCAGGGCGACGCGGCTGAATTCAAACTGTCGATTCCCGCCGGCTACGAATTGACCGCGGCGTCGGGTAGTTCGCTCGAGTCGAGCGATTTGGCTGGTGGTGTGTTGACCCTGCGAGTGCACGACCCGGCCAAACGCAATCACCAGTTTCTGATTGCCATCGAACGCACCAATCGGGAACCGAAAGCGGAGCCGCCGTTGTTTGCGTTCGCAGGCGCGCAACGCGAGACCGGTGAACTGCTGGTGGAAGGAATCGGCGCGATGGAGCTGAAGGCGAAAGAGTCGGGCGGCTTGCGTCGCATGGACGTGCGCGAAGCCAATGCGATCACGAGATCGCTTTCGCATTTTCCATTGCAGGCGGCGTTTCGTTACAACCGTCGCGCAGCCGACGCACCGAAACTGGAGCTCGAATGGCAGCAGTTTTCCGACGCGGACGTGCTTTCGGCCGTGGCGGAGCGCGCGACCGTCACGACGCTGACAAACTTCGAAGGGCGTTCGTTGACGGAAGTGACACTGCGTGTGCGGAATCATTCGCAGCCGTTCGTGAAGGTCGAACTGCCGCAGGATGCACAGCTTTTTACCGCGGAAGTAGAAGGGCAGACAGTAAAGCCGGTTGAGGGCAGCGACGGTATTCGCGTGCCGCTGTTGCGTGCGGGATTGAATGCTTCCGGCGCGTACACGGTCTCGTTCGTTTACTTGAGCACGAGCAACCGTTTCGGCAAGACAGGAACTTACGATATGGGCCTGCCGCGTTTGGATGTGCCGATCAATCTGTTGACGTGGGAAGTGTCGCTGCCGGAACGGTTGGAGGTGAAACAATTCGGCGGCAATGCACTGTCCGCGGAAGTGTTTCCCGCCGCCGCACAAAACTTTTTGAGCGACGAGGATGATTTAACCGCCGTCGATAACC
>DASUOZ010000265.1:0-2744 GCA_036276375.1 Pyrinomonadaceae bacterium
GAGTGCGGCAACGGTAACGAACTGGATCGACGGACTGGTCATCGCGGTGGCCATCGGACGCGTCTTCAACAGGCGGCGCGCTTCGGAGATGCGCGACTGAATCATGGAGGGCGTCAGGTAAGTCAACGGCAGGTGCTTACCCGTCTCAACCTTCTCGGCGGCCTCGGCGACGGGCGCGCCACCCGGCAGCGGTACGTTGGGGTTCACTGCCGGCGGATTTACTGCAGCCGGATTCACGGCTGGCGGTTTGACTGCCGGCGGATTCACCGTCGGGTGCGTCACCGTACGCGGGCGTACGTGCTGCTCCGGAGTACTCTGCTGTGCCTGAATTGGCGCGGTTGAAAAGACGAATAGAGCGACAGTCAGGACGATCAAAAGTCTTGTTTTCATTGCTTCTCCAGGAGAGCTGCGGATCAAAATCTGCACGCCGGGGGCATGGCGAGCGTTGGCTTAGATTCGCGCATCCTTTTAAGAGTTGTCAACTGTTTTGTGAGTGTCTGTAATCCTTTGTATACTCTCCTCCCGATTAAACTCACTGCGTTGTCTCCAGGATAGAAGGGAGCATTGTGATGCCATTAAACCCACTGACCCGATTTGTACTCGTGTGCCTAATCACAACAGCCATATTTATGATCCAAACTAACAAATACCCGGTGGCCAGAAAGAGCGATCAGGTCGACGATTACCACGGGGTAAAAGTCGCCGATCCGTACCGCTGGCTGGAAGACCTCGACTCCGAAGAGACCCGCCAGTGGGTCGAGGCGGAAAATAATCTGACCTTCGCTTTTCTCAACGCGGTCCCGCAACGCGCGGCGCTCCGCGAACGACTGACACGACTCTGGAATTTTGAGAAGTACGGCGTCCCTTTCAAGGAAGGCAATCGTTATTTCTATTCGCGCAATAGCGGCTTGCAGAACCAGTCAGTTCTTTACACCGTGACGGCGCTCGACGCGCAGCCGCAAATGATTCTCGATCCAAACACGTTGTCGGCCGACGGTACGGTCGCCGTGTCGGGGCTGCAAGTCAGTCCTGACGGCAAACTGCTCGCTTACGGTCTTTCAGCATCGGGTTCCGACTGGCAGGAGTGGAAAGTTCGTGACGTCGAAACCAGCAAGGATCTTTCAGATCATCTGAAGTGGGTGAAGTTCTCGGGCGTGTCCTGGACTCGCGACGGCAAAGGCTTTTTCTACAGTCGCTACGACGAACCAAAAGAAGACACGCTCAAAGTCGTCAACTATTTTCAGAAAGTCTACTACCACGAACTCGGCACGCTGCAGACTGAGGACGTACTCGTTTACGAACGTCCCGACCAGAAAGACTGGCTGTTCGGCGGTTCCGTCACGGAAGACGGTAACTATCTGATCGTCACAATCTACCAGGGCACCGACGTTAAGAACCGCGTCTACTACAAAGACCTGAAAGCCAAAGACGCGCCGGTGGTGAAACTGCTCGACGACTTCGACGCCGCTTACACCTTCATCGGCAACGAAGGCTCGCGTTTCTGGTTTCAGACCGATCAGCAGGCGCCGCGCGGCAGAGTGATCGAGATCGACGTGACTAAGCCGGAGCGCGCGAATTGGAAAGTCGTGGTTCCCGAAAGCAAAGAGACGCTTCAAGCGACCACCTACGTCAATCACAAATTCATTCTCAACTATCTCAAGGACGCCTACACGCAGGTAAAGATTTACGACACGGCCGGAAAATTCCTGAACGACATCGCGTTCCCCGGCATCGGTACGGCGGAGGGCTTCAGCGGCAAGGCTACGGACAAGGAAACGTTCTACGCTTTCACCGGTTTCACGATGCCGACTTCGATCTATCGTTACGACTTCGCCACCGGCAAGAGCACCGTCTTTCGCCAGCCGAAGGTTGAGTTCAATCCGAATGATTTCGAAACGAAGCAGGTCTTTTACACCAGCAAGGACGGCACGAAAGTGCCGATGTTCATCACTCACAAAAAAGGTCTGAAGCTCGACGGCAACAATCCCACCTATCTCTATGCCTACGGCGGCTTCAACATCTCGTTGACGCCCGCGTTCTCCGTCGGGAACCTCGTGTGGATGGAAATGGGCGGCGTTTACGCGCAACCTAACCTCCGCGGCGGCGGCGAGTATGGCGAAGACTGGCATCAGGCCGGCATGAAGCTCAAGAAGCAGAACGTGTTTGACGACTTCATCGCCGCGGCGGAGTGGTTGATCGCCAATAAGTACACGTCGACTCCGAAACTCGCGATCGGCGGCGGCAGCAACGGCGGACTACTCGTGGGCGCGGTGATGACGCAGCGGCCGGACCTGTTTGGGGCGGCGATTCCGGCAGTCGGTGTGATGGACATGCTGCGGTTTCAAAAGTTCACGATCGGTTGGGCCTGGGTTTCGGACTACGGCTCGTCTGACAATCCGGAAGAGTTTAAGGCGCTTTACGGCTACTCGCCGCTACACAACATCAAGCCGGGAACATCGTACCCGCCGACGATGATTACCACGGCTGATCATGACGATCGCGTCTGGCCGGGTCACAGTTTCAAGTTTGCCGCAGCGTTACAGGCTGCGCAGGGCGGTGATGCGCCGATCCTGATTCGTATTGAAACCAAGGCTGGACATGGCGCCGGCAAGCCGACCTCGAAGCTCATCGAAGAGACCGCAGATCGCTGGGCCTTTTTGGTGAAGACCTTGGAGATGAAGAGCTAGCCACAAGAGCAGAAAAGAGATCAGCCACAAAAAGGCACAAAAAGCACACAACTGAAT
>DASUOZ010000266.1:0-6327 GCA_036276375.1 Pyrinomonadaceae bacterium
ATTCCGTAAACGTGTGTGTCGCTTAAATCAGCAGCGCGCTTTTCAGCAGCGGCGATTTCAGTCCAGAAAAGGGCCATCAACCAGAGCCAGAGCACGAGCAGCGGCAAGCCGCGATCGAAAGCGAGTTGCAACGGCGTGGAGTGCAGATGAAGCATGTCTCTGCCCGGGAAACCCCATTCGGTCCAGTGACGTTTCATCGCGTCCATTCCGTGACCAAACAGCGGATGCTCCGGGATGCGCGACATGCCAACCCGAGCCACCTGAAACCGCAGCATCGAGCTCGGATCGCCGAGCGCGAGTGCGTCACGCGCGCGCGTCTGCGACACGATCACAGCTCCCAGTCCGATTACGAAGAACAGTCCAATAACAAAAGCCAGTTTGTACGCGCCGCGCAGCGATCGCCACGCCACCACACACGCGCCGATCGCAAACGCCACGATCACCGTGCGCATCGCTGTGAACGCCAACCCCAACACCACCAACGCCGCTGCCGCTAAAGCGATTCTGAAGTACTTGTTAGGCCCGTGATTTCGGAGGTGAGCGAGCGCGAAACCCAGCGCGAGTTGCGCAATGATCTGAAGCACTTCGGCAAACGTTTCGTAGTGACGCGTCCAGCCGGATGCGCGGAACCGATGACTACGCAAACTGCCCGTCAGCCCCGAAGGCGAAACTGCTTGCTGTTCACTCGCACTTAAAACGAACCCGGGACGCTCGACGTGTTCACCTTGCGAAATAATGCTGACCCGCAGCGGCGTATTCGCCGGCGCACTGCGCAAAGCGTCGTCGATCTCAGCCAGCGAATAAACCCTGCGCCCGCCAACACGCCAGACGGTATCGCCCGGCAGCACGCCAACCCGTTGAAACGGACTGCGCGGCGCGATCGACTCCACCACCACGCCACGCCCGCGAATCAGATCAAACGCACTGTAAAGCGCACCCACACAACCCGAAAGAATCAACACCAAAACCATCAACAACGCCGAACGCCGCGTAATCACGGCACGCGTCAGGTAAAAGACAAAAACCGTCCACTGCGACGTGAGTTTAGCGATGCTGATTGAGGGTTCTTCCGAGAGCAGCGACGAGAGTCCGGTCCACCCGAGCAACAGCACGATCACGAGATCGAATTTAGATCGACTTAACCCCAGACTCCGCGTCTGCGCCGACCTGATCACCCACCCGATGCCCGCAATCGCCACACCGATCGCACTCGCAGCGACGGAATGAGGCGCAAAGGCTACGTAAATTAACAGTCCGGCGATCGCGATTCGCTGACTAAAATTTTCACTAAATAGCTGCGTTGACACCCTTTATTTACGCATGTTAGCGTATCTCGCGGCTGTTTGCCGGAGTTGCAAAGTGGAGTTTTGACAAGCGCTTATCTGAATGGCTTTGTTCCGCTGTCCGCTGCTACGTTAACGCCGCCGACGTCGTCCGTATTAATGATACCTAAGATTCCTAATGGCTTTCGACAAAGCTAAGGTCCTAAAAGCCGCTGAGAAATTCCTTTCTCAGGGTAAGATCAACCCCGCAATCAAGGAGTATCGGCAGATCGTCGATAACGACCCTGACGATCTCACCACCTTGAACATGCTCGGTGATCTCTACGTTCGCGCGGGCAAAAAGGAAGAAGCAATCCGCTGCTTCGAACGCATCGCCGAACACTACGGCGCGCAGGAATTTCATCTCAAAGCCATCGCGATGTACAAAAAGATCGAGCGCCTCCGCCCGCGCGATCCCCACGTCGCTTACAAACTCGCGGAACTTTACGCTACCCAGGGACTGGTCCACGACGCACGCGCGCAGTATCTCGTCGTCGCCGACGCTTACACGCGCTCCGGCGACAATAAGCGAACTCTCGACGTGCTGCACAAGATAGCCGACCTCGATCCAAACAACACCGAAATTCGTCTCAAGCTCGCCGACGGCTACGTCAAAGAGAACATGCGTCGCGAAGCTGCCGAAGCATTTGTACAGGCAGCCAATCGTCTTCACCAAACGAACGCGTACGACAAAGCTCTCGACGCCTACAACAAAGCACTGCAACTCGTACGCGACGATCGCGATGCGCTGCGCGGCATGCTCGAGACGCACATCGCACGCGGCACCGCCGACGAAGCAGCGGAAGTGCTGGAACGCTCGGTCGAAGGTAAAGAAGACGACGCGCAGCTCGTCTCCATGCTCGCGCGCGCTTATCTCGAAGCGGAAGATGCCCGTGGCGCGGAGAAGGCCACTTCGCTGTTGATGGCGCAGGACAGTTCGAACTACACGCAATATCTTCCGGTCGTGCGTTTGTATCTGAAGGACGGCGAAGTCGACGAGACGATTCGTATTCTCGGCACGATCATCGAGCGCATGCTGGCGGGGCGCGAAGAGAAGGAGTTACTCGAGATCGTCAACCAGGTGCTCGTGCGAAATCCCGACCACGTCTCGGCTCTGAGAATGCTCGTGCGCATTCACTGGTGGCAACGCGACATGGACGCTTTGCGGGCGTCGCTCGAACGGCTGGCTGAATCGGCGGAAGCGTCAGAGCTCGTTGACGAAGAGCGTTATGCGTTGACTCAACTCGTGCGACTCGCGCCTGACGAGCAGCGTTATCTCGATCGTCTCAATTTGCTCGGCGGGTTGCAGGACGACACGCCGGAAGATTTTTCACGGCCCGAAGAAGAGCAGCCCGGCGACGTGCCGGAGTTTGAAAACTTTGCCGTCGTGCAGGACGAGGACGAGCTCGAGCAGCCGGCGGCGCAGATCTCCGAAGAGTTTGAAACGTTTGAATCGAATGCGGGATCGTCGTTTTCCGATCCGACCGCCTCGTTCGCCGACCTCAACGAAGACAGTGAAGTCGCGACTGCTGTCGCGGCCGAGGTCGCCGCCGGCGGCGATGACGACGAGGGGCGGTTGGGAAACATGATGCGCCAGGAGCTCGAGAGCGTCGACTTCTACATCGCGCAGGGTTATTCAGACATTGCAGTCGATACGCTCGAGATGCTTGAGCGCCAGTTTGGATCGCATCCGGAAATTCAGGCGCGTCGCGAAAAACTCGCCGCGGGCGGTGGACAGCGTCCGGCGGAAGCGCCGGCTGTGTTTGAGTTTGGCGGCGTTGAGGAAATTCCGGTCGCGCGCGTGGAAGAAGCAACGATTGCTTTTGACGACAGTGGTTATGCGGCGCTCGCGGGTGAAGCTCCTGTGCCCGCAAAACCGGTGGCTACGACGCCGGTGGGGAGCGGCATCGATGCGGGTCTCGCCGAATTGTTCGAAGAGTTTCGCGTTGCCGAAGAAGGCGACACGGTCGGCGAAGACTTCGAAACGCATTACAATATGGGCACGGCCTACAAAGAGATGGACCTGATCGACGAAGCGATTCAGGAGTTTCAGATCTCGGCCGGTTTGGTGAAGCCCGGTGACGGCACTTCTCGTTTCCTGCAATGCTGCAACCTGCTGGGTCATTGCTTCATGCAGAAAGGAATGCCGGAAGCCGCGGTCATTTGGTTTAAGAAAGGTTTGTCAGCGCCGGGTCACAGTGATGCTGAGTATCAGGCGCTGCGTTATGAGTTGGGCTCGGCGTACGAAGAACTCGGCGATTACAAGCAGGCGCGTGAAGCTTACACGGAAGTTTACGGCGTGGATGTTTCGTATCGGGAAGTGGCGGACAAGCTCAGCCAGTTGAAAGGGAAGTAGATGTCAGCGAGGCTAAGCGTCATTTTCTACATCGTTCTTTGTTTCGAGATCGGGTTGGTGCTGACGGTCGTTCCGTGGTGGCCGCAGGGGTTGTGGGGCTTCAGCGACTGGGGCAATAATTATTTTTTGTTATACGCGGCGCAAAAGACCGGCATTCAGGGATTGCAGTCCATGGTCGCTTCGGGTTGGGTGCGCGGCGCCGTCAGCGGCATCGGACTCCTGAATCTCGGCATCGCCGTTTGGGAGATCTTCCACTTCAAGCAGACGGTCACTGCCCTGCAAAGGCAGATCACGCCGACCCCGGTGAATCGAAGCGATGCCGCTCAGCCAACAACGACCAATCCTCTACGCGATAACGAGCGGCGCAACGAACAGTAAGACAACGCCTGACGATCTCGAATTTCTCTTTATCGTTCACCTCGTCCGAACCGCGGTTTTTCTGCAAATCCCGCTGTTTCAAATCCGCGAGAAAAACCTACCGGCACGAAAACTTTATGAACTGGTGTCGCGGGCGGTAGAGATCACCCGCGGCAGTGCGACTCGTTTGCTGGTAAACGACCGTTTCGACGTTGCGCTCGCCACCGGTGCTGACGGCGTTCATCTGACATCCGTTTCTCTACCAACGAGGGTGGTGCGGGAAGTGTGCGGCCCGGAGTTTGTGATCGGCGTTTCAACGCACTCGTTAGACGAGGCCCGAGCAGCTCGCGATAACGGTGCGGACTTCTGTGTTTTTGGTCCAGTGTTTGAAACGGAATCAAAACGCTCTTTTGGTCCACCGCAGGGACTGGAACGACTTAAAGAAGTCGTAGCTGGAGTGCCGGGTTTTCCGGTGCTGGCGATCGGCGGCGTCTCAATCGATAATGCCGAAAGCTGTTTTGCTGTGGGAGCGAGTGGGTTTGCGGGAATCAGTTGGTTCAATGCGCCCGATCGATAACGACAAGCCGGTAGTGCTTACAATCGCGGGGATCGATCCGTCCGGCGGCGCGGGCATCGTTGCCGACATCAAAACGATCGCGGAGTTTGGCTGTTTTCCCGCTGCCGCGATCACGTCGATCACTTTTCAAAATGCGACCCGCGTGTTTGGCGCGGAACATCAAACAGCAGCGACTCTGCGCGCGCAGGTTGAGCCGATTGTGCAGGGTGCGAAAGTCGCGGCGGCGAAGACGGGTATGTTGCCGACGGCGGAAATAGTTGCGGAAGTGGTGCGGTTGTTTCGTGAGGAAGACTTACCCGCGCCGGTTGTCGATCCGGTGATGGTGTCGACGTCGGGACACGACCTGATCGGAGATGCGGCGTTTCACATTCTCAAGAATGATTTGTTACGGGTGGCTCGAGTGGTAACGCCCAACATTCCCGAAGCGGAACGTCTTGCCGGTTTTTCAATTCAAAGCGAAGGGGACATGAAGCGAGCCGCCGAGGTCATCAAATCTCTCGGCGCGCCCGCCGTATTAGTCAAAGGCGGGCATAGATTGTCGTCGCAAGCGGACGCGGTGGATATTCTGATCGACGACACTGGAGCCATCATCGAATTTCGTGAGGAGTTTATCGACGCCGGTGAGGTGCACGGCTCCGGCTGCACTCTGTCAGCCGCAATCGCCGCAGCTCTGGGTCAGGGGATGTCGTTACCAGCCGCAGTCGGAGCCGCCAAAAAATATCTCACCCAAGCCATCCGCAGATTACACAGATTAAGCTAGCAAGGTCTGTGGAATCTGGGGCTGGCCTTATTCGATCGTCACCTTCTCCATTTTTACTTCTTCAACCGGCCGGTCGTTGCGATCCGTGGCGGAGGTCGCAATCGCGTTCACCACGTCCTGCCCTTCAACGACACGCCCGAAGATCGTGTAACTCGGCGGCAGCGGATAATCCACGTGCATGATGAAAAACTGCGAGCCATTCGTGTTTGGACCAGCATTCGCCATAGCCAGCGTGCCTGCTTTGTAACCACGCTGATAAACCTCTGAACGCGGATTGATCTCGTCGTCGAAGCGTCCGCCCCAGGCAGACTGTCCGCCGCGGCCGGTGCCGGTCGGATCGCCGCCCTGGATCATGAAGCCTTTGATCACGCGGTGAAAGATGATGCCATCGTAGTAACCGCGTTCAGCTAACGTGATGAAGTTTTCAGTCGTCTTCGGTGCGTCCGATTCCAACAGTTCGGCGCGAATGGTTCCTTTGTTCGTTTGAATCACTGCCGTTCGATTTGCCATGTTCTCTCCTTGCCACCCACAGAATAGATTTCGTCATAGAATGAATTGTTCGATTGCCAGCGCCACGCCGTCTTCAGTGTTGGACGCTGTCGGGTGCAAACCCGGAATCTCGCGCAACGACAGCGGCGCGTTTGCCATCACCACGCCCGTGCCGGCGAAGAGTAGCATCTCCAGATCGTTGTAGTTGTCGCCGATGGCCATGATCTCGGCAGGGCCGATGCTCAACTCCGCTGCCGCGGCCGCGACACCCGCTCCTTTCGAAGCCGCGGGATTCATCACGTCAAGCAACGTGAAATCCTGTTCAAGATACTTCGTGCTTAAAACCTTCACGCTCGATCCCAACTCCGACTTCAGCACCTCATCCAGTTGGTCCATCGCTACACAAGTGCCCGAGAACGCGAGATGAATGGGTTCATGATCGAGGTAGTTTTCGAGCGAGTCAACC
>DASUOZ010000267.1:0-2277 GCA_036276375.1 Pyrinomonadaceae bacterium
CTTAAAAAAGAGCACTCCTCACCGCTTTCACAAACGCATGCACGCGCTCGTGGTTCTTCTTACCGAGACGTTCTTCAAGCGAACTGCACGCATCGACGGCATATGGTTGCACGGTCGTGATTGCCTCGGCGACATTCTCCGGCGACAGACCGCCGGCCAGGAAAAGTTTGGGCACCGACCTATTCGTGCGTTGCGCGATCGACCAATCAAACGTGCGGCCTGTACCACCATGCAGCAGATCGTCTTTGGTGTCGAGCATGATCGCGTCGACGTCGTAAGCTTCAAGATTCAAATTATCTCCGGCGCCAAACGCTTTAATAACGTATGTCTCTGCCAGCTCGCGGCAGTATTCGGGCGACTCGTCGCCGTGAAGTTGGACCGCGGAGAGTCTCGCCTCGGTCGCGATGCGAACGACGGAATGAAGTCCTTCGTTGACGAACACGCCGACCTTGAGAACAGTCTCAGGCAGTTGACCGATTATCTTGCGCGCGTCGGGCGGCGCAATATAACGCGGGCTGGGCCGGTAAAAATTAAAGCCGAGAAGATCGGCGCCCGCGTCCACCGCCGCGCGTGCATCGACGAGATTGGTAATGCCGCAAATCTTAACGAGTGTCATTTCTTAATTCCCGGAGCGCGGCCTCTGGACACCGCGCGCGCATCAACGACTCACCGATCAGAAACCCGCTAAATCCGTGTTCCCGCAACCTTTCGAGATCAGACGCGTGACGCAATCCACTCTCACTCACCAGCAACGCATCACGCGGCGCGAGCGGCGCCAGCTGTATCGACGTTTCCAACGACACCTCGAACGTGCGCAGGTTTCGATTATTAACCCCAACTAGTTTCGCGCCACAGCCTGCGGCACGATCCATTTCCTGTGAATTATGCACCTCGACGAGGGCATCCATTCCCAACTCCTCTGTCAGGAGCCGCAACGACTCAAGTTGCCGGTCGTCCAGCACAGCAACGATCAGCAAAACGGCGTCAGCGCCCGCTGCCGCTGACTCAAAAACCTGGTAGCGATCAAAGACAAAATCCTTTCGCAACACTGGCAAGGCAACAAACGTCTTGACGGCTTCGAGATCGGCTAAGGATCCGTCGAAATAATCGTTCTCCGTTAAGACGGAGACCGCCGCTGCGCCACCCGCTTCGTAGCTCCGGACGATCATCGCGAGGTCAGCATCCGCGCGAATCACGCCTTTCGAAGGCGAACGCCGCTTGAACTCCGCAATCACGTTGATTGCGTCACTCTGCAGCGCGGTCAACAGCACATGCGGAGCGGCGCCCTCGCGCTTTGCAAACGCGTCGCTGCGCAGGCGTTCAAGTGGAAGCGCGCGCTTCGCTTCTTCCAGTCGCTCGCGTTTCCTGCTGATGATCTGCGACAGTAAATCCATCCGAACTCTAATTCGTGGCCTCGATCAAACGTTCTAACTTCGCCAATGCCGCGCCGCTGTCGATCGACTCCGCCGCGCGCCGCGCGCCATCGGGCAGATCGCCCGCAACACCTCCCAGCACGAGCGCTGCCGCGGCCGTCATGATCACGAGTGCGCGCGCCTCGTCAGCGCGTTTTCGCTCCAGCACGGCACGCACAATCGCCGCATTCGCTTCCGTGTCGCCGCCGCGTAAGTGGTCCAGGGCACGCGCATCGAATCCAAAGTCGTCGGGTGCAATCGCGAACGTTCTCACTTCACCACGACGCGCTTCCGCAACGTGCGTCTTTCCCGCAAGCGTAATCTCGTCCAAACCATCTTCACCGTGCACCACCCACGCGTGTTCGGTGCCCAGCGCCGCCAGCACACTCGCCAAACGCTGCGCCAGATCCTTGCGCCACACACCGATGATCTGTCGCGGCGCGCCCGCCGGATTGCTCAATGGTCCAAGCAGGTTGAACGTGGTGTGAATGCCGAGCTGGCGACGAATGCCGGCCACGCGTGCAGTCGCGCCGTGATAGAGCGGCGCAAACATGAAACAAATGCCAATCTCGTTGAGCGAATTCTCCGACACCTCCGGTATCGCCGACACGTTCACGCCTAATGCGCTCAGCAGATCCGCGCTGCCTGACTTGCTGCTCGCGGCGCGGTTGCCGTGCTTCGCGACCGGCAGACCCGCGCCGGCGATCACGAATGCCGCAGCCGTCGAGATGTTGAAAGTTTTCGCCCGGCTTGATCCCGTGCCGGCGGTGTCGATGAAACACGAATGACAGGAATTGACGCGAACCGCCCGCGTGCGCAGTCCCGTCGCCATCCCGGTCAACTCTTCGACCGTCTCGCCTTTCGC
>DASUOZ010000268.1:0-5102 GCA_036276375.1 Pyrinomonadaceae bacterium
CGAGCGTACGCTGGTCGTCGGGCGCGGCGTTTCGCGGCGTGTGTTGCGCGCTGGCGCTCGTGTTCTTGGTGCTGAGCTGGCGCACGTATCTTTCGCGTTTTCCGTATCTCTGGAACGATCATCAGATCTTTTCCGGCGTCACCTATACCGAGGCGCACTACACGCTTCCCGCGCTGCTGATCGTCGCCGTCGGGCTGATCATCGGCGCCATCATTTCACTGGTAAATGCTTTTACCGTTCGGCGCTTTAGCCTGCTGGTAATTGCCGTGGCGCTCCCGCTCGCGGTTTACATCCTCGGCGTGGTCCTCGTTCCGGCCTACATTCAGAGTTTCATCGTCAAACCAAACGAGCTCGATCGCGAAACAGCGTACATCAGTCACAACCTCGAATGGACACGCCGCGGCTTTGGTCTCGAGCAGATCCAGTTGCGCGATTTCGAAGCCGAAACGTCCATCGCCGCGCTCGACGTGCAAAACAATCGCGCCGGCATAGACAATATTCGCCTTTGGGACTGGCGCGCGCTCCAGGACACGCTGCGCCAGATACAGGCGATTCGCACTTACTACGACTTTCCCGACGTCGACGTCGATCGCTACGTCGTCGCGGGCCAAACGCGCCAGATGATGATCGCGCCGCGCGAGATCAACGACGCGAAACTGCCGGCCTCGTCGCGTAACTGGATCAACGAACGATTGATCTACACACACGGTTACGGCGTCACGATGAACAGCGCCAACGGTTTCACGCCCGAAGGTTTACCGCAGTTCGTGCTGTCGAACATGCCGGTCCAGACCTCTGCGCCGGACATCAATGTTACGCGTCCCGAGATCTACTACGGCGAGCAGACCGATCGTTACGTCTACGTCAACACGAATCAACAGGAGTTTGATTACCCGCAGGGCGACACAAACGTCTCCACGACTTACCAGGGCACCGGCGGAATCCCGATCGGTAATCGGCTGCGCCGAATGCTGCTGGCGTGGGGTCTCGGTGATTTGTCGAAACTGCCGTTTTCGGACGACGTGCGGAGCGACAGCCGCGTGCTGATCAATCGCAACGTTCGCAACATTGTCGATGGTGTAGCGCCGTTCTTAACGTACGACAAGGATCCCTACATCGTCGTCAGCAACGAGGGACGGCTCTTTTGGATCATCGACGCGTTCACGGAGTCGGCTTACTTTCCCTACTCGACGCATCACGACGTCGCCGGCAATTCAGTCAACTACGTCCGCAACAGCGTGAAGGTCGTGATCGACGCTTACAACGGTTCGGCAACCTTCTACGTGTTTGACAAGCAGGACCCGCTGATTGCCGCTTACCAGCGCGTGTTTCACGGACTGTTTCGCGACGCGAGTGAGATGCCCGGCGATCTACGGGCGCACGTGCGTTATCCGGAAACGCTGCTGCGCTCGCAGGGCGAGGTTTACAATCTCTACCACACGCAAAACCCGAAGGTCTTTTTCCAGCGCGAAGACGTTTGGAACATCGCGAACCGCATCGCGCTCGACAAAGACGCGAAAAAACAGGCCACGCCGATCGATCCCTATTACGTGCTAATGCAGTTGCCGGGCGAGCCGCAGTCGATGGAGTTTGTGCTGATCCTGCCGTTCACGCCGGTTAATCGCAACAACCTGATTGGCTGGATTGCGGGTCGCAGTGATGGTGAGAACTACGGGACATTACTCGCGTACAACTTCCCGAAGTCGCGTGTGATTGATGGTCCACTTCAGATCGACGCGCGCATCGATCAGAACGCGCAGCTCTCGGGCCAGTTTACGTTGTGGAATCAGCAGGGGTCGCGCGTGATACGCGGACATTTGCTGGTGATACCGCTCGGGCGTTCTTTGTTGTTTGTCGAGCCGATTTACTTGCAGGCGGAACACAGTCCGATGCCGGAATTGCGCATCGTGGTGTTGGCGACGCACGAGAAGCTCGCGTATGGGCGGACATTCAGTGAGGCCATGACGAACCTGTTTGGCGAGGCCGCACAAGCGCAGCCGGACCAAAAGACGTTAACGCAGCCGAGTGCGCAACCTGGGCCAACGCCGCCTTCTCCTCTGGCGACGCCCGCGCCGGCCGCGTCGCCCGCACAAAACCTACAGCAGTTAGTGAACCGCGCGATTCAGGAGTTTGACGACTACCAGCGTCTCACAGCGGAAGGAAAACTCGGCGAGGCAGGCCAGAAACTCGAACAGCACCGCCGCACCCTCGAGGAAATCCGCCGCCTCACGCGACCTTAATAACCCCCGCCACTGGCGGCCCTAACGGAGCTTCTGCAACAGCTTCTGTGCTTTGGCCACAGCGTCCTTGTGCTCGGCGAGATGTTTGGGATCGGGCGTCGCCGTAAGAATGGTATCGATCTGTTTTTTCGCATCCGCATCCCGGTTGTTCTCAGCGTAGGCATGCGCCAGATCCAATCTCATCGTCGTATTGTTCGGGCTCAACTTCACACCCTTTTCCAGATACTCGATCGCTTTACCGGAGTCGCCACCAAGCACGCGCGGCGCTTGCAGATAGAGCCGTCCCAGGCCCAGATACGCACTGTAGCCCTGATAACTCTCGTCTATCTTCAACACGGCCTCCATCTCGCCCTTAATGTCCTGAAAACTCGAAAGGTTCGCGAGCGTGCTGTGGGCGGCACTCCCGCCGTAGTTGGCGCCTAACCAGAAATGGCCATCCGCCTTGGCCGGCTGCAGGGACACAGCCACTTTCCCGGCCTCAATACCTTCGCGAAACATGTCGTCCCGTTCGGAGTCGCTATCGGTGTGATCGCCGACGTAAAAAGCCGCGCGCGACAGCTTCCAGGCCGCGTCGTAGTTGGCGTAGTCGGCGGTTCGCGCCTGCCGCAGCGCCGCCACCGCGACTCGGGCCTTGTTCAGATCTTCCCGACCCTCATAAAGCGCGTCGGCCTCGGCGATTCGGTCCGCAGCCGCCTTCGCATCGCCAGTGTCAATCGCCATCCCCGCCGGCGCCGGCGCGGTTTGGCACGCAATACCCGCAAAAACGAGCGAAACTGTCGCGGAAACCAGTATCACAAATCGCACTTTTTCCCCACTTTTCCTAAGCTTTCCCATCAAACAACCTCCGATTGTCTATCATCGCTATACAGTTTGTAATACTTTTGCTTTCGCGTTAACGAAACGGCCGGGAATACGGTATAGTGGCTTGCCGTTCGGCGCCACAACGCAATTGATCATGCCGATCTTACTCGGAGGAGAGCTTGGCAGGGGCAGCATTCTACGATCTCGAGGGAACTCTGGTGAGCACCAACCTGGTGCACACTCTTTCGTTCTACGCCAGCCGCCAGGAGGGGCTGATGGCCAGTTTCAAAAAGACCGCGGCCACTTATCTCAGCCTGCCGTTATTCGCAGTGACGGACCAGTATAGCCGAAAAGTCTTTAACGACCTCTATTTCAAGCGTTACAAGGGTCAATCGGAAGACCGCCTGCGCTATTTCGCGCACGAATTGTTTGCAGACGTCATCAAGCCGGCGGTCTTCCCCGGCACTTACGAGCTCATCGATAAATCCAGAAAACTGGGCCTGCGACAGGTCGTGATAACCGGCGCTCTGGACCTTTCCGTCGAGCCGCTGATGAAACATCTCGGCATCACCGAGTTCGTCACAAACCGGCTCGAGTTTGTGAACGGCGTCGCGACGGGCCGCCTGCTGCCGCCGGTGATGGCGGCGGCGACGAAAGCCTCCTGGATCAGGACGTACACCGAGCGCGAAGGGATCAGCTTGAGCGACTCCTACGCCTACACCGACAGCATGAGCGACCTGCCGATGCTCTCGATCGTCGGTCACCCGGCCGTTATCAACCCGGACATGCGTCTCCGCCAAACCGCCCTGCACCACGACTGGCCGATACTGAATTTAAAATAATGGCACTGCAACTCAGACGAAAAACGCACGAATCCGTGGTCTATATCGACCGCGACAGCGCGCCGCGCATCATTCCTTCGGGGGAAGACTTCATTCTCGAAGACCTGCCGATCGGCACGCGCGTGCTCTATCCGAACCCGTCGATCAAGGGTCTGCCCAATCGTGAAGCGGCAATTCGTTACGCGCTGAACCACCCGCACGACAGCGATCCGCTATTTGCGCAACTCGAGCCAGGCATGAAAGTCACGATTGCCGTCGACGACATCAGCCTGCCGTTGCCGCCAATGGCGACTCCTGACATTCGCCAGACAATCCTCGAGATCGTCTGCGACATGCTCGCCGGTCACGGCGTCGACGACGTGCACATCATCATCGCCAATTCCCTGCACCGGAAGATGACGGAGTGGGAAATGAAGCGCATGGTCGGCCCGAGGATCTTCGCCGACTACTATCCGGACCGTTACTACAACCATGACGCTGAATGGTCCGATGGGCTGGTCAAGATCGGCGAGACGAGACACAAAGAACCGCTGGTCCTCAATCGCCGCGCCGCGGAAAGCGATCTGCTGATCTACGTCAACCTCAATCTCGTGCCCATGGACGGCGGTCACAAGTCAGTCGCCGTCGGCTTATGCGACTACGAATCGTTGCGCATGCATCACGATCCGCAGACTATTCGCGATTCAGACAGCTACATGGATCCGGCACGCTCGGCCCTGAATCACAAAGTCGTGCAGCTCGGAAAGATCGTTGACCGCGAACTAAACGTCTTTCACATCGAGACGGCCATCAACAATCGCATGTACGGCGCGGACATGGATTTTCTGCTCCGCAACGAAGACGACTTCAGTGCGTTTGATCGCATGAAGTTTGAAGCCATGCGTTACACGATGAACAAGCTGCCGCGTGCCGCGCGACGCAAACTGTTGCACTCGCGGCCGGCGCAGTACGAGATGATTGCCTGTCACGCCGGCAAGACCGAGCCGGTGCACGAGAAGATCGTCGCGAAAGGCTTCGAGCAGTACGCGATTCCGATTCGGGGCCAGGCTGACATCCTGATCACTGGCATTCCCGATATCTCGCCGTATAACGTCTACTCGATCCTGAATCCGTTGCTGGTCCAGGTGATGGCGCTCGGCTACCACTTCAATTTCTATCGCAACAAGCCGCTGCTGAAGAAAGGCGGCGTAATGATCCTGCATCACCCGTGTTACGACGA
>DASUOZ010000269.1:0-4458 GCA_036276375.1 Pyrinomonadaceae bacterium
TCAGCGCTGCCGGCGGTGATCCGAAAGCTGTAGTCAGTCTCGCGACCGATCTGCTCACTCGTTTGAGCAAGACGGCGCCCGATCGCGACAATTCGCCGCAGTTGCTCGCCGAGCTCGGTGAGAAGGCGTATCTCGCGCGCGGCGCCGCGCAGTTGCAGCAGAGAAATATGGCCGCGGCGCGCCAGGATTTCGAAGCCGCCCGCCAAATCGCTCCAAACGACCCGGCGATCTACAACAATCTCGCGCTCGTCTCGCTCGCGGAGAATAAACCGGAGGACGCGTTGGCCTCGTTTGAGGAAGCGCTCCGAGTCGACGCCACAAACTTTGCCGCGCTCAACGGCGTGGTCGGACATTACGCCAGAAACAAAGAGCTCGATAAGGCCCATGCCCGCGTCGACCAAGCGCTGAGCGCGTATCCGAATGTTTCCTGGCTCCACTTCCTTAAAGGCCAGGTCTACCGTCTGCAAAACGACGGAACGTCAGCCGAGGCACAGTATCGCCGCGCGTTGGAGATCGATCCGAATTACCTGCCTGCGTATTCGTCGCTGGCGGAAATGTTTATTGCCGCCAAACAGGAAGATCGCGCGATCGCCGAGTACCAGAAGATTCTGGCGATCCGGCCCGACAATGCGATGGTTTATACGTTGATCGGCATGCTTGAAGACGCGCGCAAGAACCACGACGCCGCGGCCGACAACTATCGCAAAGCGTTGGAGCACGATCAGAACGCGGCCATCGCGGCCAACAATCTCGCGTGGCTCTACGCCGTCACCGGTAAGGGCAACCTGGACGAGGCCGTGCGGCTGGCGCAAACAGTCGTGCAGCGAAATCCAAACGTCGCGGGGTTTGCCGATACGCTCGGTTGGGTTTACTACAAAAAGAACCTGTATGCGGCCGCGGTCGAACAGTTACAGAAAGCAGTCGTTCTCGACGAAGCCGCAGCCCGCTCCGTGAATGGCTCCCCAAGCGCAACATATCAATACCATCTCGGCATGGCTTTGAAAGGAAAAGGCGATAAGGATGGTTCTCGGCGCGCGCTCGAAGCAGCGCTGCGTCTCGGCGAGAAGAGACCTTTCCCTGATGTGGAAGAAGCGAGAAAAGCTCTCGCGACGATGTAAGTCCGTGGTTAGAGAAGAGGAGTGCAAAGATGAGCGTTCAATTTCGACAACGAACTCCGGGTGAATACCTGAAGATACTCAGGCGGCGCAAGTGGCTGATCATTCTGCCACTGATTGCGGTGGCTACAGCGGTGGGTTACGTCGTGTACCGGCTGCCGGACGTTTACGAGTCGAGCACGCTGATCGTTGTGAAACCTTCCACGTTGCCGACCAGCACGATTCCGACAGTCGCTGAAGACGGTCTGACGCGCCAGTTGTCGAGCATCACGCAGGTGGTCAGCAGCCGCAGTTCACTCGAACCCCTCATCGACAAGTACCAGCTCTACCTGCGCGAACGGCAGCGTGGCATGGCGATGGAAGAAGTCATCGGCATGATGCGCAACGACATCCGCGTGGAAGTCAACAAGACCCGTTTGGACATCACGGACGGTTTCGATATCAAGTTTCGCTATCGCGAGCCGAGAATCACGCAAGCCGTCACGTCGGAGCTCGCCGGAAAATACGTCAGCGCGCAAACGAACGACACCATCAACTCGCGCACGGCCGCACGGCAATTCATCGACAACCAGGTGAAACAGACCAAAGAAGAGCTGGACGGGATCGATCAGCGGCGGCTCGAGTTCATGCAGTCGCGCCTCGGCACGCTGCCATCCGAAGCCCAGTCGTTGCTGAGCCAGCTAAGTGGGCTTCGCGAGCAACAGAAGTCGTTAATGACTGAAGTGGGCCGGCTACAGGATCGACGCGCCGGTCTCGCGACGCAGTTGACGCTCGTCCAGAAGGCAACCGAACAGGCCATCGTCAACGCTGCTGAAGACCTAACCGATCCCAGAACAACTCCCGGCTACGCCGAGTTAGTTAAACGCAAGACCGACCTTCAAGCTGAACTACGCGCATTAGAATCGCAGTACAAGCCAATTCACCCGGATATCGTCGCGAAAAAAGAGCAGATCGATTCAGTGCAGAAGGCGATGGACGCGCAGATTGCCGACTGGAAGGAACGCATCGCCGCGAAAGAAAAGAGACTCAAAGACAGCCCGGATCTAACATCGGCGGCCATTCAAGTCGAAATGAAAGCCGTCGACGGCGAAATCAAGCGCCAGCAGGGTCTGCTCAACGACAACGACAAGCGGATCGCGGAGCTCACCGAACGCATCAACAAGGTGCCCGGCTCGGAAGTAGAGCTCGGAGCAATCGATCGCGAATACGATACGAAGCGGGCGGCTTACGACAAGCTGCTGGCTGAGCAACAGAAGATCACGTTGGGTTTTGAGGCAGCGACGCAACAACAGAGTGAAGGTATCGAAGTCGTGGACCCGGCAAACCTGCCCTCGAAGCCGGTCGCGCCGAAGCGTTTCATGCTCGCCGGACTCGGCGTCTTTGCCGGACTCGGAATCGGCCTGCTGCTGGTCGCGCTCTTCGAGATACCGCTGCTGTTAACGATTCAATCCACGGAAGACGCGCGTCACTACACCGGTTTGCCGGTGCTGATTGCCGTGCCTGAGCTGTTAACGCCACAGGAAGCGCGCTCTCTGCCGAGACGCCGTCGCTTGTTGCTTGCGGCCGGCGTGATCGCCACGCTCGTGAGCATTCCGTTGCTGGCACTTGCCCTGAGACTCACTCACGTTTTCGAATTTCTGATGCAGTCGTCAGGACGAGCATAAGCGAGGTTAAAAGAGAGTGTACGCAGAATTTTACGGATTAAAGGAACTTCCCTTCGCGCTGACGCCCGACCCGCGCTTTATCTATTTCACTCCGTCGCACACGGAAGTGATGGCCAATCTCCACTACGGGATTGAGAGCGGCAAGGGGCTGGTCGTGGTGACAGGGGAAGTCGGAACCGGCAAGACGACGATCCTGCGGTGGATGATGCAGCGTCTGGACCGCACGGTCCTGGTTGCTTACATCTTCAATCCGCGTTTGTCGGTGCCGGAGTTTTACCAGCACGTGGCGCAGTTGCTCGACGTGCAGAAGTGGGAAACGAAAGCGGAGTTGTTGCTGGAATTGGGACGCGCGCTTGAATCACGTCACTCGCGTGGTTTGCGCACCGTGCTGATCGTCGACGAGGCGCAGGGACTCTCAGCGCACGTTCTGGAAGAGATTCGCTTGTTATCGAACTTCGAATCAAACACCGCGAAACAGTTGCAGATCGTGTTGACTGGTCAACCCGAGCTGCGTGAAGTGCTCAACAATCCGGATCTGCGGCAGTTGAAACAGCGCATCGCGCTTCGTTGCGTGATCAAGGCGCTGCCGAATGTTGAGGAAACTGATCGTTACATCATTTCGCGACTGCTTGTCGCCGGCGCCGAACGCACGGATATCTTTTCGTCCGCGGCAGTCGATTACATCTTCCGTTGCTCCGAAGGCATTCCACGCAACATCAACAACCTTTGCGACAACGCGTTGCTGGCCGGTTATGCGGCCGGCGAGCCCGTGATCAGCCGGACCATCATCGAGGAGGTCGCGGAGACCTTCGACATGCTGCCGCGCCAGAACCCGGGTATGCCGACGGCGATCGAACGTGAAGCGCCGTCAAAAATCTTTTCAGCCACGGGCGAGGCGGAACTATGGGCCGCCGGAACCGGTGCTGAAAAAGAGAGTTAAGAAAACCATCCACAGATTACACAGAAGTCTGTGAAATCGGTGGCTGGCTTTAGAGAGGTGACTTAATGGGACGAGTATTCGACGCCATTAGAAAATCGAGCGCTACCGACGCTAATAACGGTAACGCGGCTAATGAACAACCAAAAGATTCCACGCGCCGTAGCGAAGGTTCCGGCATCTCCGGTTCGCCTTCCGCCAAAGAGATCGAAGAGAGGCTGTTTGCCGGCTCGACGATCATGGCTGTCTCGAGAGAGACGGCGCGAACTTCAGCGTCCTCTGCGCACACGACGGATGTACCCGACGGGTCGGCACTCCCCGGCGGAATTGCTTCGCGTGATGCTGGGGCAACTTTGGACGCTGCCGGGACGACGCGCGCCGGAGGGTTTGTCAGCTATGACATTTCTCCTGCGCGCGTCGAACCACATCTCATTGCGATTAGCCAGCCGCGTTCTGCCTACTGCGAGCAGTTTCGCTCGTTGCGTACGCGCATCCTTCAGGCAGGCGAACGTTTGCAGATGCGCGCTCTCGTAGTCACCAGCGCGGGCATCGCCGAAGGCAAAACTCTGACAGCGCTAAACCTCGGTTGGCTGTTGGCCCAAACGGAAGGCGTTCGCGCGCTCGTGATCGATAGCGACCTGCGACGCCCGTGCGCTACCGATTATTTCGGCATTGACGCAAACGTCGGACTGTCTGAAGTTCTCGGCGGCCAACTCGATCTGAACGACGCCATCGTGCGTCT
>DASUOZ010000270.1:0-3598 GCA_036276375.1 Pyrinomonadaceae bacterium
TGAAAACCTTCTTCCATCACTTCAGCAATCGTCACCACGCGGCCGCCGAGTGCCTGCGCAATCACCCGCGCTTTACTCAGCGCCTCCTGGGTTGCTTCCTGCAAGGCGCGGTCACGAGCCGGCCGGTCCTGGCGCAACGTAAACGAGATGCCCGTGATGTCGTTGGCTCCGGCTTGTCCGGCGGCGTCAATAACGTTGCCGACTTTCCCGAGCTCGCTCATGGTGACCGTGACTGTGTTGCGCGCCTCGTATCCCGTGATTGTCGGTGGTTGGTTTTCACGGTAAACGCGCATCGGTTGCAGGCTGTAACCGCTCGTTTTCACTTCCGCGCCCGTTCCGGCCGCGGCTTTCAACGCGCGCACGACCGCGTCCGTTTTGGTGGCGTTTTCCTGTTGCGCGTCGATGGCGCGTTTGCCCTGGGTAACCACGGCGATAGTTAAGATCGCGGTGTCGGGTTGGGCCTGAACAATCGCGTCGCCGCCGACGGTGATGCGAGTCTGGCGTTTTGCAGTGTCGGTGGTTGTTACTCTGGTTTCTTGCGCGTGCAGCACGGTTGCGGCTGTGAGCGCGAGGGTTATCAATCGGATCGTTGCTAGTAGTCGCTTCATAATCTCACCTTCCGTTTTTTGTCTACGGCCGGGAGAGATTGTCGCGCGTACGCGCATCTGCCGCGAAACAGAGAACGCGTCGAAAGCAGGATCTTGCGTGTTTTGTTACCATGCAGCGATGCAACCATTTCATACTTTGACCGTCGGCGCAGTCCACGATTTACAACCCGGCGCCTGCGTCAGAGTGGAGCTTCCCGATGGCGACGAGTTAGTTGTTTACAATGTGAATGGCGAATTCTATGCCACCGATAATTTCTGTCCTCACAAAGGCGCGCTGTTGTCGGAAGGAGCATTCTGCGGGCACATTGTTGAGTGTGGTTGGCACGGCTGGCAGTTTGACGTGCGCAGCGGTGAATGTCTGACTGTGCGCGAGAGACTTAAGACTTACGAGGTGATTGTTGAAGACGGGTTAGTGAAAGTCATCCATCATTCCCGATAGCTTCCACCGGGCAACAACTCATCGCTTCTTCACACAGCGCCAACTCTTCGTCACTTTCCGGCTGCTTGTAGACAAATGAGTAGTTGTTTTCATCACAGCGCACGAAATTCTCCGGCGCCGTGTCTCGACAGACGTCGCAGTCGATACAGGACGAGTCGACGTAAAACGAGCCGCAGACGTTCTCTTTAACTTTGTCGTTCTTCTGAGGCAACTTTCGCCAGGCAACCTTCCGGCAATCCTTCGTCAACTTTCCGGCAATTTTCGTCAGGCAACGGGCAATTGAAGTTCCCGTGCCCGGTGCTTCACGGATGTGTCATCTCTTCGGGTTTTACCAGCCGGTCAAACTCCTCACCGGTCAAGTATCCCAGCTCGACAGCGGACTCACGCAGACTGATTTTCTTCTTGTGAGCGTTCTTTGCTACCTGGGCGGCTTTGTCGTAACCGATGTGAGGGTTCAAGGCGGTGACCAGCATCAGCGACGCTTTCAGGTGCGCGTCGATCTGAGCGCGGTTCAACTCGATGCCGGCGACGCAGAATTTCACAAAACTCGGAATCGCGTCGACCAGCAACCGCACGGAGTGCAGGAAATTGTGAATCATTACGGGCTTGTAAACGTTCAGCTCGAAATTTCCCTGCGACCCACCAAAGCTCGTCGCGAGATCGTTACCGAAGACCTGGACCGCAACCATCGTCAGCGCCTCGCTCTGCGTCGGGTTGACTTTACCCGGCATGATCGACGAGCCGGGCTCGTTTTCCGGCAGGATTAGTTCACCCAGACCGGCGCGTGGACCTGAAGCGAGCCAACGAACGTCGTTGGCGATCTTCATCAGCGATGCGGCGAGCGTCTTCAGTGCGCCGCTGGCGGCGACGAGCTCGTCGTGGGCCGAGAGTGCGGCGAATTTGTTTGGGTGTGAACGAAACGGTAAACCCGTCAACTCGGCGATCTTCTTCGCGGCGCGCTCGCCGAATTCCGGATGGGAGTTCAGGCCCGTGCCCACGGCCGTGCCGCCGATTGCGAGGTCGAGCAGGCCGGGCATCGCGGCCTTTAACCGTTCGACGTCCCTTTCCACGAGGCTGGCCCAGCCGCCCATCTCTTGATCGACCGTGAGTGGCGTCGCGTCCTGGAGGTGTGTGCGGCCGATTTTGACGACACCCGCAAACTCTTTCGCCTTCGCGTCGATCGCGTCGTGCAGTTCCTGGACGCGCGGAATCAATTTATTAAACTGTTCGGCGGCGGCGATGTACATTGCAGTGGGAAAGGTGTCGTTTGACGACTGCGACATATTGACGTCGTCGTTCGGGTGAATCGGTTTTTTAGTGCCCATGACGCCGCCGGCGAGCTCGATTGCGCGTTTCGAGATCACCTCGTTGGCGTTCATGTTGGTTTGCGTGCCGCTGCCGGTTTGCCAGACGCGCAACGGAAAGTGACTATCGAGTTTGCCTTCGATCACTTCATCGCAGGCCCTGACGATTAGCTTGGCTTTGTCAGGCGGGAGTTTTCCGAGTTCTTCGTTGACCAGCGCGGCGGCTTTTTTGAGGATACCGAGTGCGCGAACCATCTCACGCGGCATACGATCGTCGCCGATATTGAAGTGGTGCAGCGAGCGTTCAGTTTGCGCGCCCCAGTAGCGGTCGGCGGCTACCTCGATGGCTCCCATCGAGTCTGTTTCAATTCGAGTTTTAGCGGATTGTTCCGGGGAATGTTGAGACATTGGCGGGTTAATAATATCATCCCGGTCGGAGAAAATCCCATGAAGTCTTTCTACCTGATCCTCCTAATCGCCATAAACTTCACCGTCGTTACTGCCCAGCAACCGGAAGTCGTTCGCATCAACACGGAATTGGTGCAGACGGCTGTTACCGTTCTTGACAAGAAGGGAAACTTTGTCGACGGGCTGAAGCGCGAGCAGTTTGAGCTCGTCGTCGACGGCAAACCGCGCCCGGTCGCGTTCTTTGAGCGCATCGCCGCGGGCAGCACGCGCGAGCGCGAGCTCGCGAATGAAGGTGTCGGTATCGGGGTTAACTCCAGCGCGCCGGTTCCGCCGGCAACTGTTCCCGGCCGCACGATCGTTTTCTTCATTGACGATCTTCATCTCTCGCCTGACAGCCTGAACCGCACGCGTATGATGCTTCAGCACTTTCTCGATCGCGAGATGAATTCGAAAGACACTGTGGCGATTGCGTCCGCGAGCGGACAGGTCGGATTTCTCGAACAGTTCACAAACAACAGGGCCGTGCTCGATGCCGCCATCGCGCGGCTGATCCCGCGCCCGTACGACGCCCATGGCTACACCGCCGGCAATGGTACGAAGATGACGGAGTTCATGGCGCTGAATATCGACACCACCAGGAGCGATACCAAAGTCCTCGACTTCTACGTCACGGAATGCATGAAAGGCGCGGCGACGTTTAAGAAGACAAGGCAGCTGGTGTTGGCGCTCATTCGCGCGTCGTGTGAAACGCAGGTCAAGAACAGTGCGCGCGCGATTCTCATGCAGGCGGCGCAGATCACGCAGAACACCTACAATTCACTCGAGTCGTTGATGCGTTC
>DASUOZ010000271.1:0-4217 GCA_036276375.1 Pyrinomonadaceae bacterium
CAGCTTTCGCGGGACGCGGCGGTGCAGGCTCAGCTTCAACGGTTGGTGGCGCATCGGCAAGCGTTTGCTCGCGGCGAATCGGCGGTGCTGCGAGCACTGGTCCAGTGCCGGCAGGTTCACCGGACGCGCTCGCACTCCTGGGCGCTGTCTCCTTCGCTCGGTCTTCGGCGTTCGCGTTGGCGCCTTCTCTTTTCGGGTCAATAGCACCTGCGGCCGGCGACTCGCCGGCGGGCGCTGACGGCATTGCCGTGACCGGCACGCGCTCTTGTTGCTCGGGATTAATTTGGGCCACAGACCCGCGCTGATCTTCCTGGCGCAAAGTCACGAAACCAATCACCGCGACAACGAGCAAGCCCAACGCCGGAACTGCGTAACGCAAAACCATTGGCGAGAAGAGACTCGCCAGAAACTGCTTCAATCCGCCTGGCATGGGAACAGTCTCAGCGGGAGCGGATGCGGCGGCAGTTGCTCCCAGTGACAGGCTCAATTCAGTGACGAGTTTTCTACACGTCGAACAGTCTGCGAGATGTTCTGTGTAACGCGCGCGCGCCGCCGCCGGGAGAGCGTTCTCTGCATACGAGCTCAGCTCGTCGACGTCAAGATGTTGGCCGAGCTGCGAGTCGCGCGCTTCGCCATCGCGCCTTAAGCCATCCTGCCGGCTCAGGCGGCGAAGCAACAGATCGATCTCGTTGTTTGATTTCTCTTTCATTTGCAATTCCGGCGCTGCCAAGGGAAGAACGTAACTATCTCAATACCTTGCAGTCAAAAGCTCTTCTCGTTGACCAACGCCTCCAAATCCGTCTCTAAATGCTGCGCTACCTCCGCAAAAGAGCGCTCGGCCTCGACCTTTGTCCAACCTCGTTCATCAACCAGGATTTGGCTGACTCGCTTGCGCAAATCCGTTTGAATGCGGGTCAGGCGCCGGCTGGCAGTGGCTTCGTGAACGCCGAGAACCACTCCTGCTTCGCGCAATCGAAGATTATCGAAGTAGTAGAGTTTAACCAGCAGGCGATCCTCGGCATCGAGCTCACCGAGGGCCTGCGTTAATGCCTGCTGCAAGTTTTCGCGCGCAAACCGGTTCGACAGCGACTGCTCCGGGTTCTGTGTGCCGGCTGCGGCGAAAGTTGCCGTTTCGTTGATATGGGCATCGCGCGCGCGCCGATCGAGCTCCGCGTCTTCTTCGGTCTGCACCAGCTTTGACTGTTTACGAAACGTGTCGACCGACAGTTGAGCCACGACCGCACGCAACCATCCCGCGAGCGATCCGCGCCCGGAGTAATAGGCCAGCTTGCTCGCGCGCCGGCCATCGTCTTTCACGCGCAGTCCGTAAAGCTCGGCCCAGATCGATTGGGCCAGGTCTTCGGCGGCGTCTTCGTTGGCGCTCGCAGCGCGCGCGGCCGAACGAACGGTCGAGGTGAAACGTTCGACCAGGTCCGTCCAGGCGCTTTCATCGCCACGCTCACAAGCCAGGATCAGGCACAGATCGTCGGCCTGCATCTCGTCGATGAAATTGTTGATTTCGGCCGCGCGCGTGTTTGGATTGTCGCGCAGCAGATACTTCTCGACTGCCGCCGTGACACGCGGCGCCAGCACGTCCGCACTGACCGAACGGCTATCCGCGGCGCGCGCGATCAGGCGGGTGGCGCCTTCTGTGGCCAGCTTCGCGATGTCGTTAGTTGTATCTGTCACGAGCTGCGTAATCCTAGCACCTCTTTGCCACGACTTGCAGGGACTTCCAGGCGGTTCTTAATTCTTCGCGAACCGTGTTAGATTCCGGGCAAATGCTGCGCGTGACCGAAATCTTTCGTTCCATCCAGGGCGAATCCACGCACGCCGGACGGCCGTGCACGTTCGTGCGGCTGACTGGCTGTCCGATGCGCTGCGTCTGGTGCGACAGCGAGTACACATTCACGGGCGGCGACCACATGTCCCTGGACGATGTGATGCAGCAAGTCCACGCATTGGGTTGCAAACTGGTCGAAGTCACGGGCGGCGAACCGCTCGCGCAGAAGGAAGCATTTGCGCTGATCGGGCGGCTTTGTGAAGAGGGTTTCGAAGTGCTGGTCGAGACGGGAAACTACGTCTCAACCGCCGGTCTCGACCCGCGCGCCAAAGTCATTCTGGACATCAAGTGTCCCGCGTCCGGCGAGGAAGAGCGCAACGACTGGTCCAACATTGAGCGGCTGCGCGCGGATCGCGACGAAGTAAAATTCGTGGTGGCTGACGAAAGCGACTGGCTTTACGCCAAACATGTCATTCAGGAAAGGGATCTCGAGTCACGAACGCACGCCGTCCTGATCTCACCGGTGTGGGATCGGATAGACCTGCAACAGTTGGCAAACTGGATCGCGGCAAGCGGTCTCAACGTACGGATGCAACTGCAACTGCACAAGTACATCTGGGGACCAGATGTTCGAGGAGTCTGATGGGCGGTTCAGAAGAGATTGCAACGCAAGTCGTGGAAGTCGAGGATTTTGAAAGATCGGATCTCGCTATTTGTCTGGTTTCCGGCGGTATGGACTCGTGCGTCACCGCCGCGATCGCGCACAGCGAAAACGACGAGCTCGCGTTTCTGCACGTTTCTTACGGTCAAAGAACAGAGCAACGCGAACTGCGCGCCTTTGAAGCTCTCGCGGATCACTACGACGTGAAGCTGCGTCTGGTGATCTCGCTGGAACACCTCGCGCGCATCGGCGGCTCTTCACTGACCGATCAGGCGATCGCGGTTACGCCCGCTGATCTAATTTCGGAAAGCATACCGTCGAGCTACGTTCCGTTTCGCAATGCTCACCTGCTCGCCGCGGCCGTTAGCTGGGGGGAAGTTATCGGCGCGAACGCAATATATATAGGAGCAGTGGCTGAAGACTCGTCAGGTTATCCCGACTGCCGTCCTGAGTTTTACGCCGCGTTTCAGAGCGTGATCGACGTCGGCACCAGGCCCGAAACGAACGTCGTAATCAGGACGCCCGTCATCGGTATGAAGAAATCTGAAATCGTGAAAAAGGGGTTAGACCTCGAGGCGCCGTTGCAACTCACCTGGTCGTGTTATCAAGCTTCGGACGTGGCGTGCGGCAACTGTGATTCGTGCGCGCTGCGCCTGCGCGGCTTTAGCGAGGCGGGCGTTCCCGATCCCCTGCCTTACCAGCTTGACAGTAATCGTTTTGCTTATTAAGTTTAGGCAAAATCTCAGGTGCTTATCGTTACAACCGCAAATTAGTAAGGGTGCATCTTAGGGCCGTCCTGAGGAGCCCGGCACGGAGGAATCTGAAGATATGATTAGCAAATACTTTGTTGGCGCATTCGTCGTTGCCGTTCTTTTAACGGTGGCTTCGGTGCCCGCCCGCGCACAAGTAGGCGAACTCCGCGGTAAGGTCATGATGAAGCAGGCCGACGGGCAAACGGTTCCGGTTGCTGATGCGCAAATCGACGTTTTCCGAGTCGACATGAAGGCCCAGTACGACACGAAGACAAACAAGAGAGGCGAGTTTGTTTTCGCGGGTCTGCCGTTGATCGGTACTTACACGGTTGCCGCGAGCCATCCCACCGCGTCTCCGACCTTTGTGCCGGGAGTGAAAGTCGGACGTGGTGTTCCGGTTGAACTAACCGTTACGCCCGGCAGTGGCAGGCGACTCACGCTGGACGACTTGAACAAAGCGGGCGGCACTTCCACGAATCCTCCCGCCGGCGGTGAAAGCGCCGCCGACAAGGCCAAGCGCGAAGAGCTGATGAAGAAGAACGCTGAGATCGAGGCGGCAAACAAGAAGATCACTGACGCCAACGAGATCATCGGGCGCACGTTCAAGGCCGGAAACGAAGCGCTGACCGCGGCAAACACCGCCAGCCGTGCGAAGCAGACTGACGTCGCGGTCCAGAAATTCACCGAGGCAGTGGCTCAGTATGACGAAGGTCTCGCCGCGGATGCGGATCAACCGGCGTTGCTGACCAACAAAGCCGTAGCGCTGAAGGGACGCGGAGTTGAGCGTTACAACGCCGCGATCACCAACAAATCTCTCGACGACGCGGCTCGTAACGCTGCGTTGGACGCCGCCAAGGCAGATTTCAAAGCAGCCGCTGAGACGTCCACCAAGGCCGTGACAATGCTGAAGAGCCAACCGCAGCCGACCGATCCGGCCGAACTGGACCGCTACACTAAAAACAAGTACGCGGCAATGCTGACGAACTCTGAGTCGATGCGCTTGTTTGTCAGCAAGGTAGAC
>DASUOZ010000272.1:0-2014 GCA_036276375.1 Pyrinomonadaceae bacterium
GTCGATCTCCTGTCGAGTGAACACGAAGACGCTTTACTCATCTCCTATCAACCTCACGGCACACTCGGCGACGAAGAGATGAAGGTGAAGGTAGAGGACGGCCGTGTCGTCGATATTTCGAAGCAGATGGATCCGGCCGAAGCTGATGGAGAGAACGTCGGCATCGTAAAGTTCGGACCCGCCGGCGCGACGCTTTTGATCGAAAAAATGAATGAGTTGGTCGCGGCGGGTAATCGCAAGGCATGGGCGCCGCGCGCGTTTCGCGAGTTTGCCGCGGTGCGGCCGCTGCGGGCGATCAGCACGAATGATTATCCCTGGATCGAGATCGATTTCCCCGAAGATTACGCGCGGGCGGTGGAAGAGATAGTTCCCGAGTTGGCTACAGATGGCGCATTGACCGCAGCTCTGAGATGAACCTTAGCCGTCTAACCCGGTTCGTTCAGGAATGCGATACGAAATGGCAACGATGGCGTGACCCAGACGTACGTCGCGTGCTGGTTTACGTGCGCGCCCCGATGAATTTCATCATCATGGCGCCCGTTTACCGGCGTATGGCTACTGACCCGCGGGTGAAGTTCTTTTTCACGACCAGCGAGGGCGCGTCGCGCGAATCTGAGGTTTACAGCGAGGCTGAAGATCGCCTGGTAGTGCTTCGTGCAGCGGAAGCTCGACTGATGAAATTCGACGCCTGCCTGGCCGCGGATTTCATTTGGCTGTCGCTACCGCGCGGTACTCGTCGCGTGCAGATGTTTCACGGCGTCGCGGGCAAATATGCCAACGTTTACGACACGCCCGAAGAGTCAGTACGCGGTTGGGATCGTCTGTTCTTTATTAATCGTAGACGGCTTCAGAATTTCATCCGCGCCGGCGCGATTGACGCCGACAGCCCGGCGGCACGGCTGGTGGGAATGCCGAAAGTCGACTGTCTCGTAGACGGTTCGCTTTCGCGAGACGCAGTGCTGGAAAAACTTGGATTGGACCCGGCACGGAAAGTCGTTTTGTATGCGCCAACGTGGTCCGCGCACTCGTCGCTGGTGACGATGGGGCAGGACCTGGTCGAGCGTCTGGTTGCTGCCGGCTACGCAGTGATCGTGAAACTTCACGATCGTTCGCACGACCCGCAGGAAATAAATTCGGGTGGCGTTGATTGGGTTTCGCGGTTGGGCCCGCTGTTGCGAGAGAGTGGTGGACATTTCGCAACGAGCAGCGATTCGTGCCCCTATCTGGCGGCCGCGGACATTCTAGTGACGGACCACAGTTCTATCGGATTTGAGTATTTACTGCTCGACAGACCCGTGGTTCGAATCGAAGTTCCCAAACTACTCACAGAAGCTAACGTCAATCCCGAGTATGTAGAGCTGCTGGCAAACGTTTCGGCCACGATCAGAACCGCAAACGAAGTTGTGAGTGCTGTTGAGCGCAACCTGTCCGAACCTACACGGAGATCCGAAGCACGGCGGGCTGTTGCGGCTGATTTGTTTCACAGTCCAGGCAGTGCGACCTCGTTGGCAGTAAACGAGCTCTATGAATTGTTAGAGCTTGAGCCGGGCTACCACGTATCCAGTCACATCGAGTACACTCCCGGTGCATAATTCAGGGTTCCCGACAGCAAATCGAGTTCAACGTCTTAAAGCTGGCTTCAGGGTTTTCAGCGGTGACAAATCTGATTTTTCTGCCTCGGGCTCTCGCCGGTAAGAGCCTCTCGTCTAGCATTTCCAGACTCGCATTCCTCGTTTTAATAATCCTGGCGTCGTGGATGTGTGCGAACGCCCAGACTGGCGACGTTGTATTGTATGCGACAGAAACGAATGCGAAGTTCGGCAACTGGCTGATTGAAGCGGACGGGACGGCCGCGAGTGGCGCCCGCATTCGGTATCCGGACGCGGGTGGGCCAAGACTCACTACTGCCTTCGCCAACCCCACTCACTATTTCGAATTGACCTTCAACGCCGAGGCTGGCATTGCTTATCGGCTGTGGATGAGAGGCAAAGCTGACGCCAACTCCACCAACAAC
>DASUOZ010000273.1:0-4638 GCA_036276375.1 Pyrinomonadaceae bacterium
GCCGTCGACCGTCACAAGTTTGCCGAACTGATCACAGATCGCATCGAAGCCGAACCACGCATCCGTATCGTGCGCGAAGAGGTGAAGACGATCCCGGAAAACGTAATCACCATCATCGCCACCGGCCCGTTGTCTTCCGACGCACTCACGTTCGAAATCATGAAACTGACCGGCAGCGATCAGATGTACTTCTACGACGCCATCGCGCCGATCGTCGCCGCCGAATCAATCGACACATCGATCGCGTTCCGCGCCGCACGTTACGACAAAGGCGGCGACGACTACCTCAACTGCCCACTCAACGAAGACCAATACGCCCAGTTTTACCAGGCATTAATAGAAGCCAACAGCGTCCCGTTGCAGCGTTTCGAAGAGACGCGCTGGTTTGAAGCGTGTCTGCCGATCGAAGAGCTCGCCCGCCGCGGCGTCGACACGCTGCGTTTTGGTCCGATGAAGCCGGTCGGCTTGCGCGATCCGCGCACCGGACGTGAGCCTCACGCCGCCGTACAGTTGCGCCAGGAAAATTTAATGGCCGACGCATACAGCCTTGTCGGCTTTCAGAATCATCTACGCTACGGCGAACAAGCGCGAGTGTTGCGGCTCATTCCCGGATTGCAGAACGCGGAGTTTCTTCAGTTTGGACAGATTCATCGCAACACGTATATTTGTTCACCGCGTGTGTTGGGTGCGACCATGCAGATGCGCGATCGGCCACACATCTTTTTCGCGGGACAGATCACCGGCGTTGAAGGTTACGTTGAATCGGTAGCGATGGGTTGGCTGGCCGGCAACAATGCCGCGCGGTTGGCGTTTGGACGTGAACTTGTCGAAGCCCCACGGGCGACGGCCACTGGCGCTCTGGCGCACTACGTTTCACACGCAGACTCAAAGAACTTTCAACCGGTAAACATCACTTTCGCGCTTTTGCCTCCGCTCCCCGAATCCGCAAAGCGCGCGTCGCGCAGAAAGCGTGAACGCAGGCAATTCCAGGTAGAATTGGCTCTGAAGGAATGGGACGAGTGGCTCACTCAGCACACACAAAAAGAAGCCGTCTCGGCCTAACGGTACTCGCCGTGGCGACGGTGCTTTGTTTGTTCGCGGCCTTGCCCGTTTGGAGCCAGTCGGGAAGGCGTGGATCGGGCAAAGGCAAACCGCCGGGTCCAGTCGCCGATCCAAACCGGCCAGGCTCGCCGCGCTCGCCTTCCGCCCCGTCAGGAACCATCAGTGATGAAATCGATCCCAACGAGATCGTGCGCATCAGTTCCAACCTCGTGCCGATTCCCGCCTCCGTGATCGACAAGCGTGGCAACGCCGTCATGAACCTGAAATTGGAAGACTTCGAACTGCACGTCGACGGTCAGCCACGTCCGTTGAGTGATCTTTCGCGTGCGGAAACGAGCGTGCGGCTCGCGATGCTGTTTGATAACAGCGGCAGTCTTGATGCGGCGCGCGAGTTTGAGAAAATGGCGGCGATCCGGTTTTTCCGCAAGGTGATGCGCGCGAGGGACGAAGCAGCGATCTACTCGATCGAGACAGATAGTCGCCTGGCCCAACCGTTGACTTCCGACGTGGTGCGTCTCGAACACACGATCGGGATGTTTGGCAAACCCGAAGGCGGCACGTCGTTGTTCGATGCAATCATCAATGCGTCTGCGTATCTGCGGCCTTATTCCGGCCGTCGTGTGTTGGTGATCGTGTCAGATGGAATCGAGACCACGAGCCGGCATACAGACTTTGATGTAGTAGTCCAGCGAGTGCTCAGCGATGATTGCCAGGTTTACGTGGTCCAAACCGGTCTGTACGACGGCGCGAACCTGCGCGCGCTCGCGGCTGAGAGACGCATGGAACAGTTAACATCGCAAACCGGCGGCGCAGTCTACTTGCCGAAGACAACCGATCAACTCGACATTGCGTTCGATCAGATCGCAGCGGATCTCGCGCACCAGTATGTGCTGAGTTACTACCCGAGCGCCGATAGTCGCGACGGTCGTTTGCACCTGCTCGATTTACGCATCAAGACGCGAGATGATGTTCGCGTGCGCTCGCGAAGAGGCTATTATTCTCCCAAGCCCAAGTCCGCAACGTCGGCGGGATGGTAAAGCCTTTCGATGCAGACGCTGATCGACCAATTCCTCGAGCACCTGCGCTACGAGCGCAACGTCAGCGCTCACACCCTGCGTAACTACTCCAGCGACCTCGAACAGTTTCTTGATTTTCTCGATCCCAGCGGAGCGCGTCCGCGTCATCTTCCGGACATCACCGAGATCGATCACCTCACGATTCGCGAGTGGCTGGCACAACTGCACAGTGCGCAAAAAAAGAAAGCCTCCATTGCGCGGAAACTCGCCGCTTTGCGAACGTTTTTCCAGTTTCTCGTGCGCGAGGGAATACTCGAGCTGAACCCCGCAAAACTTGTCGCCACGCCGCGACTCGAAAAGAAACTCCCGTCGCATCTTTCAGTCGAGGAGGCGATCAGGTTCATCGAGTCGCCGGATCTCGAAACCGAGCTCGGCAAACGCGACCGCGCGATGCTCGAGTTGATGTATGCCACCGGCGTCCGGGTGGCGGAACTCACGACGTTGAATGTTGCTGACGTCGACCTGCACAACCGTTTGATTCGTGTGACTGGCAAGCGACGCAAGCAGCGGATCGTTCCGTTTGGCGATCCTGCCGGTGAGGCACTGCTCGGTTATCTTCAGGTTCGTGAGAAGTTTTTGTTGCATGCTCCCGTTTCGAAACGCGATGAAAATGCTTTGTTTCTGAACTACCAGGGAACACGGATCACCACTCGCTCAGTAGGAAGAATGGTGGAGAAATACATTCGCCTCTGCGCCGGCATGCACAACATCAGCCCGCACGCGCTGCGCCATTCATTCGCTACACACCTGCTCGACAGTGGCGCCGACCTGCGCGATATTCAGGAACTGTTGGGCCACGCGCGTCTTTCAACCACACAGATCTACACGCACGTTTCGATGGAGAAACTGGTCGAGGTCTATGACAAAGCCCACCCGAAAGCGTGAGACTCGCAATTTCGTTTTAGCCTGCTGATCTTAAAGCGTCGGTCGATCGTCGTCGCCATTCGCGCTCTCGATTATGGCCTGGCAGGCGGCGTCGTAACGCGCGGTCGGGAGCGCTTCGAGCCGTCGCTCATCGATCGGTTTACCACAACGAGCGCAGACCCCATAACTTCCTTCCTTGATCCGCAACAACGCCTGATCTATATCCGCGACAACCTGCGAGCTGCGCTCACCCAAACGAAGAGCGATCTCTTTGTTCAGGTCCTGCACTGAAAGATCCACGCTGTCTTTCACGCCGTCGTCGTAGAACTCGAGGGCCGCTGCCTGGTCCGTGCGGATCTGTTCCGTGAATTGGCGCAGTTGATTGAGAAGGAGGGTTTGGAAGTGTTTGAGTTTTTCGGCGTCCATGATTTTAACGGGCGCCAGTATAACATTAGTCGCCGACTGAGTCCGGCAACGGCTTCCCGACATTCGTAACAGTTTGTTTCGACACTACGCGGCTTTTCAGCCACGCGAAGCAGCGGCGCAAAGCGAGCCCGAGTCCGGTGAGCACCAGCACCGCACCACCGATCGATACAGCGCCTGCGATCGTTTGCCCAGCTATGCCCAGGACCTCGCCCGTATGAGCAAAGCGCAAGATCGAACGCAGTTGCCGGCCGCGGCTGGACGACGAAAACGGTTCCCACCGCACGATGTCACCGGTCGCACGATCCAACACGAGTTGCGCGCGCTTCTGCGGCTGCCCGCCGGTGCCGCTGTCGATGTTGAAAGTGAGTTGCGGCGCGCTGGCGTTCGGCAATGGCAGCGAGATGGTCTGCCAGTCGGTGACTTGTTGTTCCGCACGAAGCCAGGCGTTATCGAGATCGGTGAAAGTTGCAGCGGCATCTTTTCCCGCGCCCGCGTTTGCGTTCGGTTGATTCGCACGCGGCGCGGGCGGCGTTTCACCGACGATGCGATAAACGAGATTACCGGCCCAGGTGTAGGAGATCACTACCGCCGAAAGCACGACGATGAACAGCGGTACGGCGGACCAGAACCCGATCGTGTTGTGCCAATTGAAATCTCGCGCTTTTGCAGACAGACCACGCTTGAACCACACAACATTTCTGACCGACTTCAGATTCCAGCTTCGCGGCCACCACAAGTAGAAGCCGCTGATCACCAGGAAAAGAAAACCGAGATTGCACGCGCCGGTGATCGCGCGCGCTACGCTGCGATTCTCGCCCTTCGCGCCGAGCCAGCGATGCCAGTCCGTAACGGTGCGAAAGAAGCTTCTAACCTGCAGCGAGCCTTCGCCGAGAACTCGTCCGGTGTAGGGGTTTACAAAGAGCGGCGTGGTTTCGCGCCCGAAGCCGATTTCGGCAGGCAGAGACGGATCCGAACGGAGCATGATCGACGACGGCGCAGCGCCGCGGCTGTTGCGTGCGTTCTCGATTAACGTCGCGACCGGAAGATGTCGTGCCTCCGCGGACGGCGGAGCAGACTTAAAGTTGTGCGTATCGGCCCACAGAGTGATCTGCTTCTCGTAGGCGAGCAGCACTCCAGTCACGCACATGATCAGGATCACCACGCCACCGATCACGCCTACCGGCAGGTGACACCAAAAAAAAATCTTGCG
>DASUOZ010000274.1:0-4967 GCA_036276375.1 Pyrinomonadaceae bacterium
CCACCCGAGCGGACGGCGCTTGCTTTTTCCATAGGCGTTTTCATCGCCTTCTCGCCGTTTCTCGGGCTGCACACCATCATGGCCACCGCCCTGGCCTTTGCGTTTCGCTTCAACAAGATCGCGATTTACACGGGCACGTTCATCAATAACCCGTTCTTCACGCTAGTGCCGATCATCATCGCTTCCTACGCTGTCGGCGCGTTTGTTCTCGGACGGCCGTTGCAGCTGCCCGACGAAGGACTGGAACTACTAACCAACCCGCACATCTTTTCCGGCGACTACTACCGGCGCATCTTCGTAGAAAGCTGGAACATCGTCTGGCCGTTCGCGGTCGGGGGAATGGTTCTTTCCGTCGTTTGTTCAGTGTTGGCTTATCCGCTAACATTGCGGGCGCTGCGAGCCTACCGCAGGCGTAAAGTATGAAAAAAGTTTTACTTGTTATTCTGGCGTTGATTGTTTCCGCCGGTGTTGTCTCCTCGCAACCAGGTCAACAACGACCGCAGGCATCGTTCGAGGTCTCTGAATACGGCGTCGACTTTCAGGCGGAGCCGCGTTTGATCATCGTGATGGCGGCGCTCGAAGCAGCGGGGTTCGATCCCGTTCCCCCGGGCCGCACGCCGTCGGCGTTTCGCGTCAAGCTGCGCAAGGACCTGGCGAACTTCGATTCAGATCTGCGCCATCGTCTGCAAACGTTTTACGAGCGCAACAAACTGCCGGCGCCTGCGACTCCCGCGGATCAGGCGGCGCGTTACGTATCACTGGCACTCGCGCTCGGTCCGCCTCCGGCGCTGGAAGCGCCGCCGCGTTCCGAAGATCTCCCGGCTGGTCTGTTGGAAGTGCTGGATTTCGCGCCGTTGGTCCAGGAGTTCTATCGCCGCTCGGGCATCGACGAACAACTCGTAAATTACGTTCGTGCTTACCAGGCCGAAGGCGATCGTCTGCGTGCGCCGACGACTGAAATGGTCAAGGGATTGCTGAATTACCTGCACACGCGGCCGCTCACGACTTCCACCGAGCGCGTCGAGATCAAGAATCCCGACAAGAAGAGCAAGCAGAAGACGAAATACGAGTTTCGGCAAAAAGACCGGCGCTTTTTCATCCTGCCGGATCTGCTGGCGCCGCGCGGAGCGATCAACTTCCGCATCATTGGCGATGATTACTACGCCGTCGTTCCGGAAGGCACCGATCCGGCGTCGTCCGAATTGCGCCGCGCGTATTTGCAGTATGTGATCGACGCGCTCGTACTTCGTTTCAACAAGAACATCGCGGAGCGACGTGAACCGCTCAAACAGCTTCTGGACGAGCGGCAAAAGGCCGGTGGACAGGCCAGCCCCGACGTGTTCCTGAGCGTGAGCCGTTCACTCGTCGCCGCGGCCGACGCGCGTTACGAGGAAATGCGCCGGCGCGAACTGCTGGCCAGTGAGAACCGCGGCCGGTTGCAAGCGGCAAAGACTGAGGCCGATCGCGCGGCGATCGCGAAAGCTTCGCAAGCCGAGTGGAGTGCGATTCAGGATGAAACGATTGCGCGACTGGCTGAGGAGTATGAAAAAGGCGCCGTGCTGTCGTTCTTCTTTGCCGATCAACTGAAAGGCATCGAGAGCGCCGGTTTCGACCTGGCAAACTTCTTTTCCGACATGATCGCGTCGTTTGATCCCGCGCGTGAAGCGAAACGTCCGGCTGAGTACGCGGACGCCAAACAACGCGCGACTGCCGCCCGCGAGGCACGGCTCGCAGCCCGAAAAGCGCAGTCGGAAGTGGCGATTGGTTCGGCGGGCGGTCCACGCGAGTCGGCGCTCGTTCGCGATCTTGCCGCAATCGAAGACACGCTGCGCAACAAGGACTACAACGAAGCCGAAGCGCGTTTGCGTGAGCTGCTGAAAGAATACCCGGGCGAGGCGCGAATCTTCTTCGCCCTGGGCCAAACGGCGAGTCTCGCCGCCGCGGATGCGACTGACGAACAGGTGCAGGCAGAACGACTCAACCGTGCGTTGGGCCACTACCGCACGGCCATCATGGCCGCTTCGCCGGAGGACGACAAAGCGATCCTCTCGCGCGCGCACGAATCGATGGGCCGCATCAACGAGTTTCTCGAAAACAAAGCGGAAGCGATGAAGGCGTTTGACGAAGCGATCAGGGTTGGGGACGTGCGCGGCGGCGCTTATCGCGAGGCTTTGGCAGGAAAGAAAAGGCTGACCCAACCTTAGCCGGGTACCATCCACAGATTACACAGATTGATTATAGAGTCTGCGTAATCTGTGGATAGAGAGCCTTAGCCCTTTTTATTCCGACAGTTTGTTATTACTCACGGCCTTAGCCGCGTTGATACGACCGCCAGTAGTAACCTTTCCGTTCAGTGCGACGATTGGATCGGCCGAAGCCAACACCCGTTTCTTCAGTTGCTCCACCGAAAGTCGCGGATTCTCCGCGACGATCAGCGCCGCCACACCCGAAACAACCGGCGTCGCCATCGACGTGCCTGACGCCTCTTTATAGTCGTTACCGAGCCACGTGCTGAGAATATCGACACCCGGCGCGGCAATCGCCACACTCTTCACGCCGTAATTCGAAAACCTGGCCAACGCATCGTTGCGGTCTAACGCTGCGACGCTCAGGACGTTTGGATAGCTCGACGGATAATGCGGCGAGCGATCGTTGTTGACGGTCGAGTTTCCGGCTGCGGCGACGAACAGGATGTCGTTCTTCCACGCTTCCTGGATGACTTCTTCCAGTGCGCGCGACCGTTGCGTGCCGCCCCAGCTCGCGCTGATGACGCGGACGTTCACGCCGGCCTTCTTGCGATCGATCACGTAATTGATCGCTTCGATCGCGTCTTTCGTGGTTCCGTAGCCGCCGGCGTTCATAAACTTCAGCGGCATGATGCGGATTTTCCAGTTCACGCCGGTGATGCCGATGTTGTTTCCGCCCTCCGCGCCGATAATGCCGGCGCAGTGTGTGCCGTGGCCGTTCTCGTCCATCGGATCGGAAGAGTTGTCGATGGCGTTGAACCCGTCCTCGTCTTCAATTGTTCCGAGCTCGTCGTCTTGATATGCAGGGACACCCGCCGGACGCTTCCACATGTTTGGCGCGAGATCTTCGTGCGTGTAATCGACGCCACTGTCGAGCACGGCGACGACGACTTTGTCACTGCCGGTCGTCGTGAGCCACGCGTGCATTGCGCTGATGTCCGCGCCTTGTTTCCCGCCGCGCTGGCCCGAGTTTGCGAGCGCCCATTGTTCGTCAAACCGCGGATCGGTCGGTCGGATCGGCGGCAAGGGCGCATCGATCGCGTCAAGCTCGATGTCGTAGTTGGGCTCAGCGTATTCAACTTCCGGCAGCGCGAGGTACTGTGCGACGGTCTGATACGCGTCTGCGTTGTCGAGGTCGTCAATCGCCTCCCACCGCGGAGCATTTTCGATCCGATCTTCAACGCGGTCGTTGAACCGTGCGGTCAAGGCGTCGATTGCTTCGAGGCTCACGCCGGGTTTGAATTTCACCAGCACTTCGGGCCGGCCCGGCCGGCTTTCTGCGAGCGCGATGCCTTCGGCAGTCGAAACGTGTTTCTTTTCGGCGGTGGGAATTACCCGGACACCTTTCCACTGTTTACGCCAGCGGTTCAATTGACCGGCGAACGCCGCGATAAGAATGAGAACGATAGCGAGGGCGAGGTGGATCAGGAAGTTATTGCGGTTCATTGCGGTACCTCAAATCCGATAGTTCTTGCCTTTGTACTTGTAGAGACGCACCTGATTCTTGTCGGCTCGATACTCGTAAGATTTGCCGTCGGCATCAAGCCGGATGCGCCAGCCGCTTGTGATCATCTGGCCGCTCATCTCGCCGTCTTCACCGGCGCCGAGAGCCATATCGGGAAAGTCTGCGTCCTCGACTGATTCCTTAATTCCACCCGCGTCGACGTTTAGCCGCCGCGCCAGGTCCTTCCGAGCTTTCTCGACTGCGTCTGCTTTGCTGAGTGACATACGATTCAAACGACCGGGCAATGATCTTTGTTCCGGGTGCGTAGCCATTTTGAGCCTGTCAAAGGCTGCGGTCAATGGCGGAGGTTACTTCAAATCGCCGAAACGATGTTGCAGCAGGGCGGCGGCGGTTATGGCGGCGGTTTCCGCACGCAGAATTCGGCCGCCGAGCGTGACGATTTGCGCGCCCGCGGCGCGCGCTTGTTCGAGTTCTTCATCCGCCCAACCACCCTCAGAGCCGATGATTGCGGTTACGTCATCCGTTTCGATCTGCCTTAATCCCTGTCCCCCTCTTTCCGAGAACAGGAGGCATCTTTCGCTGAACAGCGAGTTCACCGCCACAGGCAAACTCACTTCAGGCACCACCGCTCTTCCCGACTGCTTCGCTGCTTCAAGCGCGATTCGCTGCCAGCGCGCGACGCGTTTGCTCGCGTCACTTTCATCGCGCAACTTGATATCAGCGTAGCGCGTGATCAACGGAACGATCCTCGTCACGCCCAACTCCGTCGCCTTCTGCACGACGAGGTCAAACTTCTCCCCTTTCAACAACGCCACCGCGAGCGTGATCTGCAACGGCGACTCCGGTCGCGCCGCTTCGATCTCCTCATCAAGATCGAGCTCCGCAAATTCGCGTCTCGCCTGGGCCACACGCGCGCGAAACTCTTTTCCCTCGCCGTCGAAAACGGAAACCTGATCGCCGGGTTTCAGCCGCAACACCTCGCGCAGATGACGCGCTTCATCAGCCGTCAACGCCACCGTCTGTTTGGAAAAGTTGAAAGCGCTCGGAGGCGCAAAGAAACGGCGTCGCGTCATCTCTCAAACAATGATTGCGACCCACTCGCCATCGCGCGTAATCTCCGCGTCGGTGATCGCCAGTTGGGCCAACTGGTCAATTATGCTTTGGGCCTGACTGTCCAAAATCCCACTCAAAACCAACCGCCCGCAGCTTAGGGCAACTAGCGTCGGCAACAGCTTCCCGATGACGTCTGCGGTCAA
>DASUOZ010000275.1:0-2403 GCA_036276375.1 Pyrinomonadaceae bacterium
GAGGTGGCGCGACCGGCGCCGGCTGCTTGAACTGGTACCGCAAACCAATCGACCGGTAACTGTCAGGGAAAAACACAAACAACAACAAGATACAGACTACCAGCATCGGCACCACAGTGAGAATCAGGCTCAACCGCTCAAACTTCAAGTGCATGAAGTAAGCCATGATCAGTGCTGCTTTGATAACCGACAGGCCGAGCAAGATCGTCAGCATTATATGCGTCGACATCGGTTTGTACGCGAGAATGATCTCGACGAGCGTCAACACCACCAGCCAAACCCAAATCGAGATGAACAGCTTGTTGCTACCGGCGAAATGTTCGTCTGCGTGTACGTGTGCGTTCATTCGCATTCCCTCCGTAGCTTAGTGGCCCGCCGCGCCGGCCAGAACGTGGTGCATGTCGACAGACATGATGTAGATCAACGGGAAAACAAACATCCAGACGAGGTCGACGAAGTGCCAGTACAGGCCACTGATCTCGACGTCTTCGTGTTTGAGCTTATTGATCCGCGCGGCCACTACCAACAGATACAGCGCGCCGGTCGCGACGTGAAACATGTGGAGACCCGTGATCGCAAAAAACGTCGCGCCGAAGAGCGGCGAAGGCGGTACGCCGTTTTGTGAAAATGCCTGCACCCAATGTTCGGGCAGGTAGAACGGACGCAACCCGTCTTGAATGAGGTGTTGCCACTCGATCAAGTGGAGCACGATAAACGCCACACCGAAGACTATCGTCAACAGAATCCACTTCCGCGCTTTGGCTTTGTCGCCTTTACTCGATGCCGACACGCCAAACACCATCGTCAAGCTTGACGACAGCAGGCAGAACGTCATCACCGAGGAGAAGACGATGCTCGGATAAAACGGAAACGGCGTCGGCCAGACGTTTGACGCGCGCAGATAACTGTAGCCAATGAGCAGCGCGGAGAACGTCAGCGAGTCGGAAACGATAAACAGCCACATTCCCAACTTGCGATGGCCCACGCGAAACGGAAAGGCCCCGCCCGCCCAATCTACTGCGGGAAAACGTCCCGCCTGTGCTTCAGTGCTCACCTGTCACCTCCAAAGGAATAGGAGTAGGAATAGGTAGATCCAAAGTGCGTCCATGAAATGCCAGTAGATCGTAACTGCATCAGTTGCGGCTTTGCGTTTGGCCACCAGCGCTGCTTCGCTTAGCTGGCGGCGCGAGCGTAGCCAAAGAAAAGTCAAACCCAACAATCCGCCAAACAAGTGGACCGCGTGCGCTCCGGTCAGCAGGTAAAAGAAAGAGCTGTGCGGATTGCTCGCGAGATAAATTCCCTGTCGCGCGAGTTGCCGCCAGGCCACGATTTGGGCGATGACAAAGCCTGCGCCCAGTAAGACCGTAACGAACAACCACGTCGCGTATGGTCCGTTCAGCGCGGCTTTCAGTTTGCGCCGGGCGATCTCGATCGTGACGCTGCTGCCAAGGATCAAGGCCGTACTTACCAGCAGGATCTTAGGAATCGGCAACGAGGTCCAATCGTTTGGCGAACCGGACCGGACAATGTAGGCGCTGCTCAACGACGTAAACATCATCGTGACGGACGCCAGCCCGACCCACATTCCGATGCGATAACGATTCGCGTTCGCTTCGGGATCGCGAAACTCGCCGTGCTGCTTCGAACCGTTGCCGTTTGGTCCAGGTATCTTTGGACCACCACCCGGGCTCGCTTTTGATAGTGGTCTAGTGCTTACCATTGTGGCCATTACCGCTTGGCACCTCTACGTCGACGTCAGTTTGCATTACGTAATCCCTGGGCGCGCCGGGCACCGCGAATTCATAGGGACCATGATGAACAACCGGCAGCACACCCGCGAAGTTATCGTGTGGCGGCGGCGACGGAGTGTTCCACTCGAGCGTCGTTGCCTCCCACGGGTTCTCGCCGGCCTTCTTGCCCTTGAACATGCTCCAGAACACGTTGAAGTAGAACAAAAACTGCACCGCGATGGTGGCGATGGCGGCAGCGGTGACCAGCTTCACCAGTCCGCCCGTATTCACCAGAAAGCTGTACTCCGTGAACTGCGAAAACCGCCGCGGCATCCCCATCAAACCCATCACGTGCATGGGCATGAAGATCGCGTAGACGCCAATGAACGTGATCCAGAAATGAAAGCGCCCGATCGATTCATTGAGGAAGCGGCCGAACATCTTCGGGAACCAGAAGTAGAGCGCGGCAAACATGCCGAAGATCGATGCGACGCCCATCACGAGATGGAAGTGCGCCGGCACGATGTACGTGTCGTGCATTGGCAGATCGAGCGAGCTCTGGCCGAGGATCAAGCCGCTGATGCCGCCCGCGACGAAGAGCGATACGAAGCCGAGGGCAAACAACATCGCGGTCGTGAACCGGATGCGTGCGCCCCACAACGTGCCCAGCCAG
>DASUOZ010000276.1:0-3982 GCA_036276375.1 Pyrinomonadaceae bacterium
GACTGACATCAGCATGCGCGAAGGGGAGCCGGTGATTGTCGGGACACTCAATGTCGGTCCGTCAGGGGACGCGATCATTCTGGTGCTGGCGGCGAAGAAAACGGCAAGGTAAGGACCAGCATCGCGTTCTGTCATACAAAGACAGACGAGAATGTGTCCCAGTAGAGGAGGACAGACAAGACCGAAAACATTATCTATCCTGACCGTGGCACACAACGCGCTAGTGAATTGGCGGCTGGAAGCTCTAAACTTACCCGGAAGTGAGAAAAGACGCGTTGCGATTAATGATTGTTGACGATGAAGAAGCCGCTCGTTACGGCATGCGGCGGGCCCTGACTACCCTCGGTTACAACATCACAGAAGCAGGTTCCGCCGAAGCCGCCCGGGCTCTCCTCAAACAAAGTGAACCAGACCTCCTGCTCCTCGACGTAAACCTGCCGGGAATGAGCGGTCTGGATTTCCTCCGCGAACTCAAAAACGCAAATGGAAACGCGCCGCTCGTGATCATTGTCACCGCCCACGGCTCTGAACGAATGGCCGTCGAAGCGGTGAAGGCCGGCGCTCACGATTACCTTTCCAAACCGTTCGAAGTCGACGACCTCCGTCTCGTGGTAAAGAACGCCGCGGAGACGCTGCAACTGCGTCGTGAAAACTATTCGTTGCGCCGGCGCATTGAAGTGGAGCGTTCGCAACGGGGCGCGCTGATCGGCAACTCGGAAGCGATGCAGCGTGTGCGCAGCATGATCGATAAGGTCGCGGAAACCGACGCGACCGTGCTCGTGCGTGGCGAATCCGGAACGGGGAAGGAGCTCGTCGCGCGTGAGCTTCACGAAAGAAACAACGTACGGCGCAACGGATCATTTGTCGCCGTGAATTGTGCAGCATTGCCTTCGGAACTGATCGAGTCGGAACTTTTTGGTCACGAAAAAGGCGCATTTACGGGGGCTGCAGCACGCCGGGAAGGCAAGTTTGAGCAGGCTGACGGCGGTACGTTGTTTCTCGACGAGATCGGCGACATGAGTGCGAACGTGCAGGCAAAACTGCTGCGCGCGTTGGAAGAACGGCGCATCGAACGTCTCGGCGCCAACGAAACTATTCCCGTCGACGTGCGCATCGTCAGCGCCACGCATCGCCCGCTCGAACAGGAGATCACTAACGGTAACTTTCGCGCCGATTTGTTCTATCGCTTGCGCGTGGTGACAGTTGACATTGCGCCGTTGCGCGAACGTCGTGAAGATATTCCGCTGCTGGCCGAGACGTTTGTGCGTCTGGCGGCGGAGCGTTACGATTTGCCGGAGCGCGGACTCAGCCAGGGAACTTTGAAGCGCTTGCTTGAATACAACTGGCCCGGCAACGTTCGCGAACTGAAGAACACGATCGACCGCGCGGTGATCATGGCCGAAAGCGACGAGATCACGCCGCGTGATCTGCCGGACGAGATCACTGCCGGAGTGCCAATGAATACGAGCGGTGAAGACGGCGATGAGAACGACGGTTTGCGCGTGCCGTTTACGGCGGATTTTCGCGAGGATCGCCGAGAGTTTGAGCGCCGCTACATCACTCGGTGTCTTGAGCACACGCACGGCAATGTGACCCGCGCCGCCGAGATTCTCGACATGCACCGGCAGTCGCTCCAGCACAAGTTGCGACAACTCGGACTCGGCCGCCGTTATGTCTCAGTGAGCAGTGATGGGCAAGAGAATTCCGACACTTGATACATTTTTCGTACATGAAGGCGCATGAAAGCCAGGATTGACGCGATAATTCAGCGGGACCAGGCCGAGTATCTCGACGGGCTGCACGTTCAAACCGATCTCCTGCTGCAGGAGATGGAGGAGTATGCGGCGAAACATCGAGTGCCGATCGCGGACCGCGAGGTCGCCCGGTTTCTGGAGATCACCGCGCGCGCGATCGGCGCCAAGCGAGTGCTGGAGGTCGGAATGGCGATCGGCTACTCCGTAATTCATCTCGCGCGCGGTATGGGCGACTACGGTACGGTCGTCACGATCGAACCAAACGACGAGATGATCCAGGTGGCGACCGGTTTTTTACAACGCTCGATTTATGCCGATCGTGTTCAGCTCGCCCGTGGTAAGGCTCTTGACGTGATGCCCGAGTTTGTCGAGTCGTACGATCTGCTTTACATCGATGCGTTGAAGGAAGAGTACAAGCAGTATCTCGATCTCGGTTTGCCACTCTTGCGAGAGAGTGGCGTCGTAGTCGTCGACAATCTTCTTTGGGGCGGACGAGTCGCGCAACCCGCCAGCGCGAATGATGAAAGCTCCACCGCGGCGCTACGCGAATTCAATCATTACTTCATCAACCACCCTCAACTTCGGTCCGAAATTCTGTCCGTCGGCGACGGTCTAGGCTACGCCGTCAAGCTCTACTAACTACAGGACCATCTTGATAAAAGCTTCGTTCGCGTGATAAGTTCGCGGGACTGTTGAGGGAGGTTCCGCGATGAGCCGTATCAAGTGGAAGCAAATTTCCGCGCTTGTTTTGCTCGCGTCGTTGGCCTGGACGACGTTGTCATGCGCGGTCGCCTCGAGCAGTGAGATCTACTTCGGCAAGACCGTTCCTCCCGATCGCAACATACTTCGTTACGTCACTGGTGAAGAGCCGGAGTCACTCGATCCGGCAGTCAGTAATGGCCAGCCCGAAGCACGCATTTACATGGCGCTTTACGACGGGCTCGTTGAATACCATCCACAAACTCTGGCGCCGACTCCGGCACTCGCGACACACTGGCGTGCGAATGACGACTCTTCAGAGTTCACTTTCTACCTGCGGCGCAACGGCCGCTGGTCCAACGGCGATCCCATCGACGCGAACGATTTTGTCTACAGTTTTCGTCGCGCGCTCTCGAAAGAACTCGCCTCACGCAGTGCTTATATGGCCTACTACATCAAGTACGCACAACCGTACAACGAAGGCGCCGTGTTTGTGCGCGACCCGGGTAGTGGCCAGTTTTTGCTCGCGAAAGATTTCGACGAACACATTGCTCCGGAACCGATTGGCGGCAGCCCACTCGTTGCGGGCAAAGGCGAGTACCAGCCGACCGCGGAAGAGTCGCAACCACCCGCCGACTCAGCGTTCCACCAATCACTTCATACGCCGCTGCGCTTGACGTTGCCGGGTGATGAAAAAACGCGCACCAAGCTGCTGAATGGGAACGCAAAACTAAAAGAAGCGGTCACCGGTAAGGAACTCATCCCAATAAAGGGCGAAGACATCGGCGTTGAAGCGATCGATAACTACACGCTGCGCATCTCGCTGACTCTGCCGGCGCCCTTCTTCGTCGGCATGCTGGCCCACCAGGTCTTTCGAATTGTGCCGCGTAAGGTGGTGGAAAAGTATGGCGACACGTGGGCGCAGCCTGAACATATCGTGACCTGTGGTCCATTCAAACTAAAGACGTGGCAGCCTTATCACGCGCTCGTTGTAGAACGCGATCCGATGTACTGGGACGCCGCCACCGTGAAACTCGACGAAATCCATTTCTATCCAATGGCAGACAATCCTTCGATCATGAACGTGTACAAGGTCGGAGAGGTTGACGCCGTGCTAAACCACAGTGTACCGAACGCCTGGCTTCACGTTGTTCGCACAAAGAAAGACTACATGGACGCGCCCGAGGCAGCGATCGAGTACATCATCATCAATACCACGAGAGCGCCGATGAATGACGTGCGCGTGCGCAAGGCGTTCAATCTGGCGATCGATAAAGACGCCTGGGCCGCGTGGCGCCAGATCGTAAAACCGTTAACTGCGTTTACGCCCACAGGAATCTTCCCGGGATATCCGCAACCGAAGGGCGATACTTTTAATCCTGAAGAAGCGCGAAGATTACTTGGCGAGGCAGGGTACCCGGTAACGAAAAACAGCGACGGCAGTTACTCCTGTCCCGAGTTTCCGGCGAACCAAATCGAATACATCTACAACACGCAGGAATCCACGAAAAACCTCGTGGAGTGGATGC
>DASUOZ010000277.1:0-2423 GCA_036276375.1 Pyrinomonadaceae bacterium
ACGGGTTGTTTTTGAGCGGTCTGAAGGATTGCCAGATTCTCAACAACTACATCTTTCGCACGGGCCAGAACGCGATTCAGATCTACGCGATATCCGACTGTCTTATTCAGGACAACATCTTCGACTCAACCGGCGGCGGCGGCAACCCGACCTTTTGGTCCAGGGGAATGAGGAACACAATCGTCAGGCGCAACAATTACATCAGACGCAACCTTGCCATCAACATGCAGGCTGGATTCATGGAGATCTGTGGCGAGGGAAATCAGTACATCGATAACGCGATTCCGAGTGTTAAGGGGCCGGCGCCGCCGACGCGCAAGTGTCCCTAGGAGAACCGGACTTGATCGAGATTCGAGAGGAAACGGCTGACGACGTGGCGGCGATTCGCGACGTGAACAGGCGTGCGTTCGGACAGGACCAGGAAGGCAATATCGTGGACGCACTGCGATTGAACCGCGCAGCGCTGTTGTCCCTCGTTGCTACGCTGGATGATCGCGTCGTTGGTCACATCATGTACAGTCCGGCGACTATCAGCGACGTTACGGGCGCGGCGCTTGGTCCAATGGCGGTGCTGCCGCAACATCAGCGTCTCGGCATCGGCAGCAAACTCGTCGCTGCCGGCGATCGAAAGCTCAAGGCTGCGGGGTGTCCCTTCATCATCGTCCTGGGCCACCCGAGCTTCTATCCCCGCTTCGGTTACCGACCGGCGAGTACGCATATGATTACGTGCGCGTGGGACGTACCGGACGAAGCGTTCATGTTGTTGATTCTGGACCCTTCGAGGATGCGCGGCGTCTCCGGGTTGGCGAACTACCGACCCGAGTTTTCAACTGTGCTGTAAGACCACCCTACTTAACGCTACGACTCGAAGCCGCAAGCAATTAGCAAAGCGCGTCGGACTTCAGGCCAACGCTCCTCATGTAAGAGTGCTCGGTAAACGCGTCAATAAAGACGTGGGCTCAAGCAACTCGTCAGTCCAGATAATGGCTTCCTTCTCCTGTGAATCGCCACTCACCGTTCTCTTTGCGGTAATAAAAGGATGGCCCATTAAGGAAGTCGAACATTCCGCCGGTATGCGGCCACGCGAAGATCTCGGCGGAACCGGCATAACATGAAAGTACCCTGGCTTCTTTCGTGAGGTACAGTTTGTCGCCTTTTACGTGCGCGAACTCTGCTTGAAAACCGCTGAGCGAGTTAGCGGCTCGGTAGTCACTGGTTGTGAGCTCGTAAGCTTCTTCAATCTTTCCGGCGACGAGCAACTCCATCAGCCGCAAGTGCGTTTTCAAAACATCCCTCTTTTCAAACTCGCGATGGACATAACAGCTCGAGATTAAGGCGACGAGCACTATGGCTAAGCTCACCCAAACTCGTCGACTGTACCGCGTCATAGCTCGCGTTCTCTGCCCTCGTACGGCGCGATCGCCTCAAGCACTAGTTCATGCGGCCATTCGTCATGAAGTACGCGATGCATAAAATCGTCGGGGCTGTCGACCGCGTAGGGCGTAAATTCGGGCTCGAGCACGGCGGTTTCCAAGGGCTTAATGTAGGTTTCCAGCTCCCAGCCGGGAAGCATGTTCGCAAGGTGCCCCTTTAGACGGAGTTGCGGATAAGCAACTTTGTCGGTCCACACTTCCCATGCGTGCCGCAGGTCAGCCGGGTGCACTGCAAGCCATGCGCTGTACGTAACCGTGTAACCGCCGGACAGTTTGATCGGAACGAGTATGCGAACGAAGCTGCCTAACTTTTGAACCTGCATCAGCACATCGTTCCCCCACGTCCGCGGCTCTCGCTCTTCCGGCGGAATGGCGAGCACCGGTTCCGGCAGTTTGAAGCGAATATGCCGGTCGTGTTCATCCAGCGGGCGCCCGCAGTTAGGGCACGTTGCTCGAGGCGCTTCTGCCATGCATTTAGTGTAGCTGCAAAATCGACTGGACTCACGGTCCTTTTCGCTGAGTCTGGCAAATAATGGACCCACGAGTTACTTATACAAGCTGCTATAATTCACGCGCATGTTGCACCGTCATCTGAACCATTCCGACTGGACGCTTGACGCAATCGACGACGTCATCGCCCGTGGCCCGGATCTTCCGTGGCCTTAACACGGTTCGGCCGTGTTCGTCTGTGTCAGTCCGTGGCCTAAGAACCGCCGAAGATGCCGCCGACCTTCTTCGCCGCGTCACCAAGCTTGTCGGTCATCCCGCCCGCGCCGCTCAACACGTTATCCACCTGGCCCGCGATCGGCGCCGGCAACTTCTCCTTGATGAACCCGACGACCGTCTCGACCGCCGTCCGTGCCGACTCTTCGGCGATGCCGGCTCGCTGCGACACCAAACGGATGAGCTCGTCCATCGATCTTCTCCTCTCGATTGTCGTGGGGCCTGTCGCGCGCCGATTCTACGACAGGCCGCCCGCGAAGGAGAAGG
>DASUOZ010000278.1:0-2180 GCA_036276375.1 Pyrinomonadaceae bacterium
GGACGAAGACCTCAATCTCGATCTTGGTCCGATAGGGCGCCTGATTTAGTAGTTGGCACAAAGCGGTACGAAGGCAGTTTTACGCATGGTGGCGGCCATTTTAAGCTTTGAGTAAAGCCGCTTCCTGAGTGTGGAGGACGAAAAGTGTCCAGTGAGCGGTCTACCCTGATAACGGCCCGTCCCCCGGGCCTGGTTGATGTTCTCGATCGCATTCTTGACAAGGGATTGGTGATCGCGGGTGACATTAAGGTGTCGCTCGCGAATGTCGAACTGCTGACCCTTCAAATCCGGCTACTTGTCTGCTCGATCGACAAAGCCGAACAGATTGGTCTGAACTGGTGGCGGTACGATACCAATCTAACGACTCGAGCGGAGCGTGCGGAAGCCGAAAACCTCGAGCTTCGTGAACGACTGTCCGTGCTCGAACTGGAAATTAGCAAGCTGAGTGCGGCAGCGGCAGTCTCGGCCAATGAGCCGGTAACGACGACTCGAGTGACTACGCGTAAGACCACAGCGAAGCGACGAACTTAGCAGCGGATGGGTAAAACAGCGATATGAACAAGGGGCGCCGTCAAGTCCTCGCGCAAGCAGTATGCTGGTTTTTCCAAACTTCAGAAAAAGGAACCGAAGCAAATGGCTGTCGAAAGAGCACCAGGCGGTACTAGTTTAATCGACGTTCTCGATCGCGTGCTCGACAAGGGCATCGTGATCGATGCGTGGGTCCGCATTTCACTGGTGGGCATTGACCTCATTACAATTGAGGCGCGCGTCGTGGTTGCGTCCATCGATACGTACCTCAAATACGCTGAGGCCGTAGGTTTGACGCCGGCAGTTTCCCGACCAGTGCTGACGGGTGGTCCGGCAGAAGTGGAGACCGAAGTGCGACGCCGAGTATCCGTGGAGGTTGAGAAGTAGTTAGTCAGAGCGTGCGTGGGATTTGATACCCGACTTCAGGTTTAACAGTTCAGTGTTATGGGAGAAGTTCCCTCAGAGTTAGCTCTCAAAGCCGCTCCATCGTTAGCGGAACAAGCGCGGCAAAGACAGCGGCATTTCGACGTCTTTATCGAAACGACGACGCAGATGCTCGCGACGCCGCGACTTCAGGAGCGACTATTGCTCGCACTGGAAGCGATCGTCCATAACTTCGGTTGCCAACAGGCCGCAATCGCGGTCATCAACGAGCGCGACGCCGAGTTACGCGTTCGTGCCGCCAGCGGTTTCAACGGCGACTACAAAGTGGAAATGCCGCTCGATTCCGGCGCCGGTTGCGTGCGCGTAATTCACGACGCCCAGCCGCTCTGGATCGATTTGGACGAAGACGAACCGTCGCGCCAGCTTCTTGGCAGGATGAACTGGCAGCAGGAGATCCTGGCGTTGCCGCTGTTTGGCATCTCCGAGTTGCCGTCAAAGGCGGGACGCGACAGAAATTCGCGTGATCCCGGCCAGTATTGGACATTTGAACGCGGGTCGCGACTCGGCGTGCTATACGTCGGCACCGAGCGCGATAATCTCGACGACGAGTCTTACGATCTTCTGCGCCGCTTTGCCGAGCGCATCGGCATCGTTGCGTCTCTCGCCACCCACCAGGAACGACTCGTTTCCACGGTCACAAAACTCCAGCGCGAGCGACAGTGGATCGAATCGATCATGAAATCCGTTGCCGATCCGATCGTGCTCACGGACCTCGACAACGAAATCCTGCTTCAGAATCGACGCGCGGAGGAGTTGTTCAGCGGTTCGGCGAACGCCGGCGAAGGAAAGCGTCGTGCTTTGAAGATGAACGACCTGTTGTTCTCGGCTTATCTTTCTAGCGCGACTGTCTCGTCTTCGGAAGTAATCCAGCGTGACATCACCCTGGTCGATCCGATCGAAGGCTCCGACATCCACTTTGAAGTCATCTCGACGCCCGCGGCTAACGCCCGCGGCGAGCCGCTCGGTCTCGTCTCGATCTTTCGCGACGTTACCGATCTGCGTGAAGCTAACGAAGAGCTGGCGCGCAACTTCATCAAGCTGCAACACGCGGAAGCCGAGTCGCGCCGCGAGCGCGATCGGCTCGATTTGATCATCGAAAACGTCGGCCACCCGATTGTCGTGTGCGATTCGTCCGGCAACTACATTCTGCTCAACCGGCGCGCGGAACTGTTGTTTCAGGAAAACGAAGCACCGGGTTCCGCAGCCGC
>DASUOZ010000279.1:0-9884 GCA_036276375.1 Pyrinomonadaceae bacterium
CTACGACGCGCACCGCCGTTACTTCGCGCGCGTCCGCGACGCCGCTCCGCTCAACCGTCTGCTGTACGTGGATCTCAAAACATTCCTCCCGTGCCTCAATCTCATCACGACCGACAAGACCTCGATGGCGGCTAATCTCGAAGTGCGCGTGCCGTTTCTGAATCGCGAGATGATCGAGCTGGCCGCGCGTATGCCGCCGCGCCTGAAGCTGCACGGGCTGACACGAAAATACGTCCTTAAACGCGCGCTCGAAAACGTCCTGCCGAAGGACGTGGTTTGGCGAAAGAAAGCCGGCTTCGGCGCACCGATTCGTTCCTGGTTACGCGGCCCGTTGCGCCCGATGATGGACGATTTGCTGTCGGAGGAGGCGGTCAAACGGCGTGGCCTGTTTCGTCCGGCCGAGGTGAGGCGCGTTATCGACGCGAACTTCTCGGGCCGCGAAGACTTCAATCTCCAGGTTTTTCAGCTACTTGGGCTGGAACTCTGGTACCGCCAGTTTATTGACGTTTGAGCCTCCCTGGACGCGGCCAACAAGCAATAACATTGACAATCACGCGGCTGGCGGTCTACTCTGGCAGGGCGAGCCACCCCGGCTCGGCGGCCTTTCTGAAGCCTCACTCGGCTCGAAAGTCTCAGCTCACAATCATGATCACACCGGAAGAATTGGAGACTACCACGCCCGAGATCCTGCCCCCGACGGTAACGCCGGGCAAGAACCTGTGTGTGCTTCTGGCCGAGGACGACCCGGCGCTGCGCCGTTATCTTCAGGTCGTTTTAGAGCGGGCGGGCTACCGAGTCGTCTCCGCAGCCGACGGTCTGGAAGCAATGAAGTTTCTGCTGAGCGCTACGGTCGACGTGGTGGTTACGGATGCGGTGATGCCAAACCTGGACGGGTATCAGTTGTGCCGGTTTATGCGAGGCAGCAAGCACTTGTCGCAGTTGCCGATAATTCTTCTGAGCGCGCTCGATCAGCGCAACGCGGCACATGAAAGCGAACAGGTCGACGTGTTTCTGTCGAAGCCTGTTTCGCCTGAAGATTTGTTAAATCACATCGTTGCAGTAGGCCACAAATAGAGCCGCAAAGAGGCACAAGAGGCACAGGGGAGTTGAGTACTTTTTCCGTGCTTCCGTTTTGTGCTTCTTGTGCCTTTTTGTGGCTTAACTGCTGTGGCTGCTGGCGACGTTGTCGATCTGCGCGCGCTGGAGCTTCCCGCTGAAGTCGACGTAAATCGATTTCCACTCCGAGAAAATATCCAACACTTGCGTGCCCGCTTCGCGATGGCCGTTGCCGGTGGCTTTGGTGCCGCCGAACGGAAGATGCACTTCCGCGCCGATGGTGGACGCGTTGACGTAGAAAATGCCGGTGTACATCTCGTTCATCGCTCTGAACGCGCGATTCACATCTCGTGTGTAGATGGCGGCGGAGAGCCCGTAGCGGACGCCGTTGGCGATCTGAACCGCGTCTTCGAGTGAATTCGTCGGGATAACGGTTGTCACTGGTCCGAAGATCTCTTCCTGAGAGATTCGCATATCTGGCGCCGCGTCCGTGAAGACGGTCGGCTCGATAAAGTGGCCGTAAGCATAATCGCCGCGCGTCAGACGCTTGCCGCCGCAGGCGAGCTTCGCGCCGTCGTCGTTACGTCCGATGCGGATGTAACCCATGATCTTCTCGACGGCGTCGGCGTTGATGACTGGACCAACGTCGGTCTTCGGATCCGCGCCGTTGCCGACTCGTAAAGCCTTCGCATGCTCGACCAGCTTCGTCACAAACTGGCGATAGACTTTCTTGTGCACGATCAGTCGCGACGACGCGGTGCAACGCTGGCCGGAAGTTCCAAACGCGCCCCAGATTGCGCCTTCAACGGCGAGATCGATATCGGCATCTTCCATCACGATAATGGCGTTTTTGCCGCCCATTTCGAGCGAGCAGATCGCGTTACGTTCGGCGCAGGCCGACGCGACGATGCGACCGGTTTCAGTTGACCCGGTGAACGAGATCAAACGCAGCGCCGGGTGATTCGTCATCGCCGCTCCGACTGTTTCACCGTAACCGGTGACGAGATTCACAACGCCCGGTGGAATGCCTGCTTCTTCACACGCCTTGATCAGGTTGTAAGTGGAAAGTGGCGTGTCTTCGGCTGGTTTGATAACGACGGTGTTGCCGCAGATCAGCGCGGGGATCAGTTTCCACGACGGAATCGCCATGGGAAAGTTCCAGGGTGTGATCAGGCCGCAGAGACCGACAGGTTGACGCACGCACATCGCAAACTTGTCGCGCATCTCCGCGGGCGTAGTAAAGCCGTGCAGACGGCGTCCTTCACCGGCGGTGTAATAGGTGCAGTCGATTGCTTCCTGAACGTCGCCGCCGGCTTCTTTCGTGACCTTGCCCATCTCGCGGGTCATGTCGGCGGTGTAGCGGTCTTTGTCGCGAACCAGGATCTCGCCCAGGCGAAACAGGATCTCCGCGCGCTTCGGTGCGGGCGTGTTGCGCCAGCGATCGAAAGCGTTCTGCGCGGCGTTGACCGCGGCGTTGACGTCGTCGCTGGTTGAAAGCGGAAAACGGCCGACGATGTCGCGGGTATCGGCGGGATTGATGTTTTCAAACATCTCGCCCGACTGGCTCGCGACCCACTGGCCGTCGATATAGTTTTGGTAAGTTTTCGTTGTGGTGCGGCTCGCGCCATTGCGCGAACTGTTTTTGCCGCTTGATTTTGAAAGGGCCTTTTTTGCCTGTGCCATATTACTGATAAGTGAACTGGATGATCAGCGGAAACGCGCGATCACCCTTGGTGTCCCGTTGCACTCTGGTTACGTTCAAAACGATCGGATCGCCCGGTTTGAGACCGCTCAATACGCGTTGGAAGTCGGCTAACGAATTGAGGGGCATGCGATTGATCTTATTGATCACGTCGCCTTCGGCGAGCGCCTGTTGGCCGTTAGGATTGCGAACCTCGGCCACGAGTCCGTTTGCATCGATACTCTTCACGAAGAGGCCCTGAATCCCGGTCAGACGACGATCGGCGAGTAGCTGCGGCGTCAATTCTGCGAGCGTGATGCCGAGGTGCAGCGAGTTGCCTTTCGGATCGGTCTTCGGAGCGGGTTTGGTGCTTGGCTCGACCCAATCGCGCAGCGCTGGTGACGGTGGGCGTTCGCCGAGTGCGACCGATGCGGTGCGCTTGTCGAGTTTGCCGTTCACGTCTCGCAGGAATGCCAGTGTTATTTGCTGCCCAACGGGCGTGCTGGCGACGCGTTGAATCAAATCCTGCGCGTTGAGCACCGGTGCTCCTTCGAACTCGACGATGATGTCGCTCGGCTGAATGCCGATCTTTGAGGCCGGCGTCGGTTTACCGCTTTCCTCGGCGGTCACGGACATCACGATCGCGCCCTTTGCTTCCGGCAGACCATATACCTTGGCGAATTCGTCATGGACGGATTCGAGCGTGATGCCGAGATAGCCACGCTTAACTCTGCCTTGCGCGATCAGTTGTTTGTAGACAAACGAGGTTTCGTTTGATGGAAGAGCGAAGCCGATGCCGTTGTAATCGCCGGTCGATGTGGCGATCTGCGAGTTCATGCCGATCACTTCGCCACGCATGTTGACGAGTGGTCCACCACTGTTGCCGCGGTTGATGGCCGCGTCAGTTTGCAGGAAGCGTTGGAAGACGTTGAAGTACGGGCTCTCTCGTTCTTTCTTCGAAATGATTCCGGCGGTGACGGTTTGGTCCAGTCCGAACGGTGAACCGACTGCCAGGACCCAGTCCCCGACCTGCGCGGCGTTTGAGTCGCCGAGCGTTACGGTTGGCAGGTCCTTCGCCACGTCGATCTTGAGCACCGCGACGTCTGTTTCGGGATCGAAGCCGACGATAGTGGCGCGATACTTTTCATTGGTTTGCAAGACGATTGTGATCTTGGCGGCGTCTTCGATGACGTGGTAGTTCGTGAGGATGTAACCCTTCGGGTTCACGATAAAGCCGCTGCCGATGCCGCGTTGCGGTCTGCGTTGCTGGCGGCGAAACATGTCGAGGAGCGGATTGGTCGGCTCCTGGTCCTCTTTGTCGTCGTCCTTTTCAGCAGTTTCTTCGATCTGCTGCTGCGTGGTTTCGATGTTCACCACGGCAGGCTCGACGCGTTTCGCAATCTCGGCGAACGAAGCGGACAAGGCTTCTGGCGCGCGGGCAATCTGGAGGTCGTTTTGCGCGACGATCGTTCGGCCCGACAACATCGCGCCGATGCCAATACCGGCGACGAGACACGCGACGGCGAGCGCCGCAATCCAGACACGCAGTTTTCGGAGAATAAGTCGCTCCTGATCTGTCGTGCGGTCCTTAGAAAGCTGAAACATAGTTACTACCTCCGGTTGCCGATCCTCGCCCAAGGAAAGGGCTAGAGTATAGCGAAAGGCCCGTCGCGGAGCAAAAAACGGGGTGTGTGCATCCACAGATTACACAGATGCATTTAATCAATCTGCGTAATCTGTGGATAGGTCGTGGGGTTAGGGACGCAGGAGGACTTTTAAAACGCCGCGGGTTTTGGCGCGATTCATGGCGTCGAGCGCGTTGGAGAGCGAGTGTTCTTCGCTAATTAGACTTTCCACGTCGATCGCATTCTTCTTTAACAGATCGAGTGCGGGTTGGAAACGTCCGCAACGCGAGCCGACGATCGAGATCTCGTCCACGACGATGCGGGCCGCGTCAATTTCTGTTGCTCCCTGAAAGGTCGACTTCAAAACGAGTTTACCTTTCGGACGCAGTAGCTCGAGCGCGAGTTTGAATCCGCCGGCGGCGCCGGAAGCTTCCACGACAACGTCAAACTCACGCGCACGTTTTGCAGCTTCTTTTGGTGTTGAAGTTTCAATCCCGCGTCGCCCCGCAATGCGCAACTTCTCCGCGTGTTTGCCGACGAGCATTGTCGGCGCGCCGGTGAGTGCGACAACTTGTGCACACAGCAAACCGAGTTTTCCATCGCCGATCACCGCGACGCGATCACTTTTAGCGATCGACGCGCGTTCGAGAATGCCGCACGCCGCCGCGAGTGGTTCAGTGAAGACTGCGTGCTCGTCAGAAATACTCTTCGGAACCGGAATCAAATTTACATTCGGCAGTTGCAAAAACTCTGCGTGCGCACCGTCGCGACCGACGATTCCCAACACGGTGCGTGACGGACAGTGTCGCGAGTCACCTGCGCGACACAGATCGCAACGCCCGCAACCGGCATTAATCTCGCCCACAACGCGCCGCCCGACGAGCCCGCGTTTTCGGCTCTCCTCCACAACGCCGACAAACTCGTGCCCGATCGTTCCATTGAACCCGGCGTAGCCACGCGCAATTTCCAGGTCGGTGTTGCAGATGCCCGACAACAACACCCGCACCAACGCCTCATCCGGATTGTGCGGCTTCTCGATCTGACGAAGTTTTAAGTGCTTTTTTTCGACCCGGAGGGAGAGCACTAGAACACGCGGCTCCTCGTGTAAGCGTTCTGCGAGGTCAACTCAATCACTTGCTTCGCGCCGATTACAGTCACCGGCAGGCGCCACTCGATCTCTTCCTCGCCTTTGAGTTTCGCGTGCAGCCACCAACTGCCGGGCGCGAGCACGGCTGAACCGTTTCCCTCTTTGTCGAGTTTGACGGTGACGGGCGAACGGCCCTTCATGCGTTCTTTCAGAAAGTCGTCCCAACGCTTGCCGGCGCGCGGCTCGCTGAAAAATTCGTGACGCACGGCGACCACGTTGACGGGATAGAGACTCACCTGCACGTCCAATGCTGAACCGTTCTCAGGTTGCAGAACGATCTGCAAGTTTGTGGTTTTTGTGTTTTCAGTCGCGCCCGAGGCACTCGCCGGAAGTTGGCGGTAGATTAGCCAGCCTGCGCCGGCCAGCGCGACAAGCAGCGCAACGCGCAGAACGAGAATTACTGCGGTGCGAACCGCGCCCGGAAATTGGCGCCGCTCGTTCTGAACCTCCGCTTCCTGAGACATAATGCTTAACACTTTTACCTTTCCGGCCCCCTAACTTCGCGACTGGCTTCTGAATCGCCGCACCAAGTTTACCAGTGATTCCGCTTCCTGCTGACTGATTTTGTTGCTGAAGCTCGGCATGTTGCCGCGCTGGCTGCGGCCGTTCATGATCGAGTTGAAGATGCGTTCGTCCGTCACGTCCTCCTGCCACTTCGCATCGGTCAGGTCGCGCGCGTGGCTGAATTTTCCCTTCGAAGTCCTTGCGCGCCCGTCGCTGCCGTGACACGAAACGCAATACTTGCGATACAACTGCGGCGCCGGACGCGGGTTGGTGCTGTTTGCCTTCACCGCAAACACGGCGATAAAAACGAACAGGAACATTAGTGAGCAAAGTCGCATCATAAAAACAGGGCGCTCCGGCCGCTAGTTTTGTGTATAGTGCAAAAAATTTCAACCACAGATAGAATCGGGACAACTACCTTGACCGAAATCGAGATCAACAAGCTGCGTGAAGAGTGTGGTGTGTTTGGCATCTACGGCCACCCGGAAGCCGCGCGACTGACGTACCTTGGCTTGTACGCGCTACAGCACCGCGGCCAGGAATCGTGCGGCATCGTCGCCTCGGACGCCGCCGAGCTCAGGCTCGAACGCAAGATGGGACACGTCTCGGAAGCGTTTGACCAATCGACGCTCGATCGCCTGCGCGGCGCGAGCGCCATCGGCCACGTGCGTTACTCGACCTCCGGCGACGTTTCGATCAATGAAGCACAACCGTTTCTCGTGACCTGCCAGCATGGCCAGATCGCGGTTTGTCACAACGGCAATCTGCCGTTCGCGCGTGAAGAACGTTTGCGACTCGAACGCGAGGGCGCGATCTTTTCGTCTACTTCAGACACGGAAGTCGTGCTGCACGGCGTGGCTCGTTCGCGTTCGGCAGTGCGCGATGCGATACCGGAGGTTTTGCGCGACACTGAGGGCGCGTTCTCGATGCTTTTTCTGACGCCGAACGAGCTGATTGCGATTCGCGACAGCCGCGGGTTTCGGCCGTTAGCGCTCGGGCGGCTCGGCGATGCATGGGTTGTCGCGTCAGAAACATGCGCCTTTGATCTCATCGACGCCCAGTATGTACGCGACATTGAGCCCGGCGAGATGATCGTGATCGATCGCGATGGTTTACGTTCGTCGCATCCTTTGCCGAAAAAGGCACACTCGATGTGTCTGTTTGAGCACGTTTACTTCGCGCGGCCGGATTCGCTGGTTTATGGAAGATCTATCAACCAGTCGCGACACAAAATGGGACGGCAGCTCGCGATCGAACAGCCCGCGGATGCCGACATCGTAGTGCCGGTGCCGGATTCCGGCGTCGCGGCTTCGATCGGCTACGCGGCGGAAAGCGGTTTGAGTTTCAGGTTTGGTTTGGTGCGCAATCATTACGTGGGCCGCACGTTTATCGAGCCGCAGCAGTCCATCCGTTCCTTCGGCGTACGCATCAAGCTGAACCCCGTGCGCGATCTAATCAACGGCAAACGGATCGTTCTGATCGACGACTCGATCGTGCGCGGCACGACGTCGAAAAAGATCGTGCGGATGGTGCGTGAAGCGGGCGCGAAAGAGATTCACGTGCGGATCAGTTGTCCGCCGACGATTAGTCCTTGTTACTACGGCGTCGACACGCCAAACAAATCGGAGCTGATTGCCGCGAACATGTCGATCGAGGAGATTCGCAAGTTCATCGAGGCCGATTCGCTCGGTTACCTCTCACTCGACGGAATGATCGCCGCGACGGGTGTGAGCCCGGATTCGTCGTGCGTCGCTTGTTGGAACGGAAAGTACCCGACCCGCATCACGCGCGAGGCGGAGACGATGTGGGAACGCGAGCACGAATCAGTGACCGCGGAAAGCTAATCCGTTGAGGCGCAGTTCTGAGTTCGCGTTCTGAGTTCAGCCTTTAGGCTGCCGCTGGGCAGACAAGCTAAAGCTTGAACTCAAAACTGTAGCTGAGGTTTTGAGTGGGACGAGCTACCCGAGGTTGTGGTTGTGCGGTTGCCGTGCTTTTGGTGGTACTCGCCGGCGCCGGTTTCGCCACGTGGAGATTTGTATTGCCGTGGTGGCGAACGCAGCCGCCGCCTGCGTCGGGTGGTGAACTGACGGTGCGCGTGCTTGACGTTGGTCCAGTCAACGGTGATTCGATCCTGATTACTTCGCCTTCCGGAAAGACGGTGCTCGTCGATGCCGGCGACGCGACCAGGGGCAAAGCCGTAGTCGAGGCCTTGAAGCGCAACAACATTCAGCAGCTCGACTATTTCATTGCGACTCACCCGCATCCGGATCACATCGGCGGCAGCGCTGAAGTCTTCAAAGCAGTCAAAGTTCTGAACGTGATCGACAACGGTCAGGGACCGAGTGTGCCATCTTCCGCTGTTCCATCCCCGGCTAAGAAATCCGTTAAGTCCGTGCCTAAAAAACCTTCCGCCAGACAACCGCCGTCGATAACAAAGTTCTACGACGACTACAAAGCAGCCGTGAGCGCGAGCGGCGCGCAATACGACACCGCGCGGCCCGGCACGAAATACGATCTCGGTGGTGGCGCTTTGCTCGCGGTGCTCGCACCGTCTGAACCGTTCTTCACGAAGGAACACATGCGCACCGGCGGAAACGAGCCGAACGCAAACTCGATCGTGTTGCGTCTCGACTACGGATCGTTTTCGCTGATGTTGGCGGGCGATGCGGAAGAACAAACAGAGCATCGCTTGATGACGAAAGAGTTGGACCTCAAGTCGCGCGTGCTGAAGATTGGTCATCACGGTTCGAAGTACGCTTCTTCGGAAGATTTTTTGCAGCGCGTGAAGCCGGAGATTGCGATCGTTTCGTGTGGCGCGTGGAATCGTTACGGGCATCCGGCGCAGTCAGTGCTCGATCGTTTGCGCGCGGCGAATGTGAAACTCTATCGCACGGATTTGCACGGCGAGATCACGATCACCACTCGCGGCGCGGCTAACGACATCACAGTCAAGAGTGCCAAAGAGTCAACGGAGGATGCCTGGGAAGGCCGCATCGCACAGAAAGACGACTCGACGCGATCCGGATTTATTGCCTACGGCGATTTTGGACCACCACCGCGACCAAAAAAGAGCCCCCAAAGGAGTGAATAGCCGAGCGAATGACTCGACCCATTTCTTACAGTGACGCCGGAGTGGATATCGACGCGGCCACGCGCGCGACCGATCGGATCAAAGAACTTGCGCGTACGACGTTCAACGAGCGCACGCTGTCGGAGATCGGCAGCTTTGGCGGCATGTTTGACGGCGCCTTTCCGAACCTGTCGCAGCCGGTGCTGGTTGCGTCAGCCGACGGCGTCGGCACGAAGCTGAAGATCGCGTTCGCGACCGGAGTTCACAATACGGTCGGAAGAGATCTCGTCAATCATTGTGTAAACGACATCCTCGTGCAGGGCGCACGCCCGCTGTTTTTTCTCGATTACGTTGCGACGGGAAAGTTGTCGCCGGAAGTCGTGGCGAGTGTGGTTGAGGGCGTCGCGACCGGCTGTCGTGAGAATGGTTGTGTCTTGCTGGGCGGCGAGACGGCGGAGATGCCTGGCTTTTACAGCGAAGGCGAATACGACATCGCGGGATTTATCGTCGGTGTGGCGGATCGGCCAAAGATAATCGACGGCAAACGGATCGAGCCGGGCGACGTCGTGCTGGGTTTGCCTTCCGTGGGTTTACACACGAATGGTTATTCGCTCGCGCGCAAGCTCTTCTTCGAAGTCGCGGGTTATGAGCCACAGACGCATTTGCCGGAATTGGGAATGACGGCGGGCGAGGCGCTGTTGCAGCCGCACGTGAGTTATCTGCGGCCGCTTGAAGCGTTGATCGATCGCGGCGTCATGAAAGGCCTCGCCCACATCACCGGCGGCGGGCTCACTGACAATA
>DASUOZ010000280.1:0-2563 GCA_036276375.1 Pyrinomonadaceae bacterium
TCCTGCGCGCCTACGCGGGCGAGATCGACGAACTCAAACAACGCGGCGGTTACGTCACTGCCGACGTCATCGACGTCGATCACAACACCAGCGGCCTCGACGCGATGCTCGCGAAGTTCAGTCGCGAACACTGGCACGACGAAGACGAAGTGCGTTTCATCATCGCGGGTCACGGACTGTTTCACATTCACACCACGGCGGGACCAGTGCTCGCGATCGAAGTCGAAGCCGGCGATCTGATTCGCGTGCCGCGCGGCACCCGACACTGGTTCAATCTCTGCGCAGATCGACGCATTCGCGCTATTCGCTTGTTTCAGGACACGGCCGGCTGGACGCCGCACTACACCGACAGCCGCGTTGACGAACGATTTTTGCCGGTCTGTTTCGGACTCTCACACATACCGCGTGCGACGACACCGTGACCGCATCTTTTTCCATGCCCGATATCCGCGGAGTCGTGCTCGACATCGAAGGCACGACCACGCCGATCGCGTTTGTTCACGACGTGCTCTTCTCCTACGCGCGAACGCACGTTAAGAACTATCTCGAAAAACACGCCGGCGCTGAAGACGTTCGCCAGGACATCGAGCGCTTGCGCGCCGAACACGCTGACGACGTGCGAAACGGCAACCAACCACCGTCCTTAACTGAAGAGATCGAGTCGGTCGTGAACTACGTTAACTGGCTCATCGATCGCGATCGCAAATCGCCCGGCCTGAAGTCGTTGCAGGGAAAAGTCTGGCATGAGGGTTACACCGCGGGCACGCTGCGCTCGCAAGTGTTTCCCGACGTCGCACCGGCACTCGCACGCTGGCGTGTCGCCGGTCTCACGATCAGTATCTTTTCTTCCGGCAGCGTACTGGCCCAGCAACTTCTCTTTGCTCACACTGAAGCCGGCGACCTGACGTCGTTCATCACGAATTACTTCGACACGAGCGCCGGCAAGAAAGGCGAACCCGAGAGCTACCGGCGCATCGCCGGAGCAATCGGACTCAGCCCGAGCGAACTCCTTTTTGTTTCCGACGTCGTGACCGAACTGGCAGCAGCACGCGAAGCCGGAATGAAAGTCGTGCTCTCAATCAGGCCTGGCAACCAACCACAGGAACACGCCGAGCAGTACCAAACCATCACCTCGTTCGACGAGCTCTGAACATGCCACGCATCAAACCACTCGAAAAACTCGTAAGCAAAGCGCGCCGCCTGCGCGATCATCATCAGGAACGCCACCGTCCCAGCGGTTTCGGTTTTGCCCTCGCCGACCGCGTCGACTACCTCGATCCCGTGCGCTGGGACGCGCTCACCGCGCAGTCGTCAATGTTTCTTTCGCGCCGTTACCTGCGCGTGTTGGAAGAAGCTGGGCCAGAGAATCTCAAACAACGTTATGCGATGGTCTTTCGCGGCGACGAACCGGTCGCGGCGGTCGCTGCGCAGTCGGTGAGTGTCGCGTTGTCGCGTGTTAGTAAGTCGGAAAAAGCAACTGCGCCGCTGGAGCGCTTGGAAGAAAAAATGCTCGTTTGCGGAAACCTGCTTTCGTGGGGACAACACGGTGTCGCGTTCGCGCCCGGTGAAGACACGGCGGCGCTGTGGCCTGCGGTGGCGGAAGCGCTTTATCGCATCCGTCGTGCTGACAAACTGCTCGGCACCGCCAGTTTCGTGATGGTCAAAGACATCACCGACGGCTATCTCGACGGCGCCAGTTCCCTTTTGCGCTTTTCTTATCGCGCCCTCGAAACCGAACCAAACATGGTGCTCGAGATCTCACCGGAGTGGAAAACCTACGACGACTACATGGCGAGTCTGACTTCGCGCTATCGCAAAGCGGCGAAACAGATCGAGAAGGAGTTTGCCGCCGGTGGTCTCGAACTAACTCATCTCAGCAATGCGGACGCCGTCGCGAAACACGCAGAAGTGATGCACGCGCTTTACATGCAGACACATCGCAACGCGCGGCTCAGGCTCGTCACGCTGCGTCCGGCGTTTATTCCCACGGTCGCGGCCACGTTCCGCGCCGATCTGCGTTGCACGATCGCGCAACGCGACGGTCAGGTTTTAGGTTTTGTGACGACGATACGTGATGGCGAGACTGCCGTGGGTTACTACATCGGCTTCGATCGCGAAACCAACGCGACCGCCCCAATCTACTTTCGTTTGCTGCAAGCGGTGGTGGACCATGCGATCCAGCTCGGCTGTTCGCGGTTGTCTTTGGGCCGCACGGCGTTGGAACCGAAAGCGCGTCTCGGCGCCCGCCCCGAGCCCATGAGCATCTGGATTCGCCACCGCATCCCGATGCTCAACGTGCTGGTGCGCGCGCTGCTGCACACGATTTCCCACCACGACGAACCGCCGGAGCGTAACCCGTTCAAATGACCGCTACTTGATCGCGGCGTATAACTGTTTCGCCATCTCGGCGTCGATGCCTTTGAGGGTTTCGTATTGGCCCATCGCGGACGGTTTGTCGTTGATGGCTATGTAGGCGAGGGCGAGATTGTAATAGGCCTGGGCCAACTGCGGCCGAATCTTAATTACTTCTTTGTACGATTCAATCGCTTCCGAGTAGCGACCC
>DASUOZ010000281.1:0-4387 GCA_036276375.1 Pyrinomonadaceae bacterium
GGTTCAAGCTGGCAGGCGAACGCCGATCGCAAGCGGAGCACGCGCGCACGATTGTGGTCCGTTCGGGTTATATTTTTGGGCCAGGCGGACGCAACTTTCTGAGCACGATTGTGGAGCGAGCGAAGCGTGGCGAAAAGTTGAAAGCGATCAGTGACTGTTGGGGTACGCCAACGTACGCACGCGACCTTGCGATCCGTTTGCGTGAACTGGTTGAGTTAGACTTGCCGGGGATTTTTCACGTCGTCAGTGGCGGCGACGGCGCAACTTTCGAGACTTTTGCGCGCGAAGCGCTTAGAATGGCGCGTTGCGAGCCGGGGCTCATCGAACCGGTAAGCATGGATTCATTAGCCCGGCCCGCTCCCCGGCCGCGGAATTCCAGAATGAAGTGTTTGCTGTCCGCAGCGATTGGTCTGTCTCCCCTCCCCCATTGGCAAGATGGCCTGGCCCATTTTGTTACGACAAACGCCGGAGGCGTTCGCTAATTCCAGCCCATGGTTGCTTCGACCTTTAGCAGTAGTACCAAAATCCGCTCCTTTCTGCGGTTCGCTAGCGTTTCTCAGAATCCCTCTCCTTTCGGCGGCTCGCTAGTGTTTCTCAGAGAGGGACGGGGATTGAAGCAACAATGAAGCGTGAAGGTAAGTACCTGGGATTGAAACGCAGAAAGCGTTGGCGTGATTGGGCCGGAACGGGCCGTATTTACTGATAGTTGCGACTTGCCTCAGAGCGAGTCTCTGCTATTATTCTCTCTTCATTGGAGTTCTCTATTTGGAAAGCCGAAAAATATGATGTCGCAAGATAACCGCTTGATGCCGATGCCTGCCGTCGACCGCAGTCTTGATAGACCGCTGAGCGATATCGGACAGGTGCGATCTTACGGACCTGCTGCCAGCGAGCCGAGCCAGCTTCGTGACTACCTCTTCGTTGTCCTGAAGCGCAAATGGCTCATCCTGAGCCTCTGTCTCGTGGTCACGTCGCTCGTTGCGATTCAGATGTTTCGTCAGCCTTCCATCTACCAGGCGGTGGCGACCATCCGGATCGAACAACGGCAGAAGAACATCCTTTCATCACCTCAACTCGTGGTCAGTGCGCAACCTGACGCGAATTTCTGGGGCACACAAGTCAAGCTACTCGAGAGTCCCGCGCTCGCGCGGCAAGTGGCACTGACTCTGGACTTGCGACACAACCCAAGCTTCTTCGGCGCCCAGGCCCAGGGCGGCGTATTCACGGCCCTGCGTCGCATGGTTTCGGGTGAAAAACGTGTAGCCACTCCGGCGCCAACGCCAAAAGGACTGTCGGTAGTCGACGAAGCCCGGCTAAAAGCGGATCCGTTGACACCGGAAGAGCTGGCCGCGCTTGAACCTTACGAAGACGCGATCATCGCGGGCGAACAAATCGAAGGAGTCGTCGGGACCAACCTGTTCCTTATTAAATACCAGCACACCGATCCCGAGATGGCCCAGAAAGTGGCCAACACGATCGCCGAAGTCTTTCGCGCCAACAACATCCAGCGCGCTACCGAAAATTCAACGCAGGCCGAAGACATCCTGATGCGCGAGATCGCCGACTACCAATCCAAGATCCGCCACGATCAGGAAGCGCTGTTTAACTTCGCGCGTGAAAAAGGAATCCCGCCCACAATCGACCAGACGGCGAACGTAGAAGTTCAGCGGCTCTCAGCTCTCAGTGCCCAGGTGCTCGATGCGGAGAACCAGCGCAAGAATGCCCAGGCCATTTATCTCAGCGCGAAGGCCTCTAAAGATCCGTTTGCGGTTCCGGAAATTCAGAAGTCGGGCCGCATCACTCAGCTCCAGGAACGCATTTCCAACCTGGAAGAGAAGAAAGCCGCGCTGCTCGTCATCTACACCAAAGACTGGCCGGAAGTTAAGAAACTCGAAGTCACCATCAAGCGTCTGACCGAAGAATTAACAAAAGCGACGAGCGACGCGATTGAAGGTTTGCAGAAGAATTACGAAGCCGCACAGGCGCACGAAAACAGCGTCCGCGAGAGATACATCGAACAGCGTGGAAAAACGACTCAGCAGACGCGCGATCAGATCGAAATGACTGAGTTCATGCAGCGTCTGGAAACCAATAAGCAGTACCTCAACACGCTGCTGCAAAAACAACGCGAGCTCCAGATCGCCCAGGGCGACCGCGGCAACGAGGTCAGTATTGAAAACTACAGCCGCGTGCCGCGCGGTCCGGTCGGTCCGCCGCGCGTTCGCAACGTCATGATCGCCTTTATGCTGTCGCTGGTTGCGGGTATCGGTCTCGCATTCCTGCTCGACTTCCTCGACGACACGGTGAAGTCGCTGGACGACGTCGATCGTTACGTCCACCTGCCGGCGCTCGCGCTCATTCCGAGCGGCGGTCAGGTTGGCGCGCGTTTGAATCTCAAAGGTCTGCCGCAAACGACGAAACCCGCGCCAGGCGAGTCAACCGCACTGGCGATGCTCGACGACGTCAGATCGCCGATCGCCGAGGCTTATCGCCACTTGCGCACGTCGCTGTTGCTGTCGTCGGCAGGCCAGCCGCCAAGAACTATTTTGGTGACGTCGAGCCAGCCGTCGGAAGGAAAGACGACGACGGCCATCAACACCGCGTTCATGCTTGCGCAAACCGGCGTAGAAGTTTTGATCATCGATTGCGACCTGCGACGGCCGCGATTGCATGCGCAGTTTGAGGTGCCCAACTCGAAGGGCCTGACAACGTGGCTTTCAGGCGAAAGAGACCTCGACAACCTGCTACAGCAGTGTCCGAAGACGCCAAATCTGAAGATCCTGACTTCCGGTCCCGTCCCACCGAACCCGGCTGAGCTGATCGGCTCGGAGGAGATGCGCCGGCTGCTGGGTCAGTTGAAGGAACGCTTTACCCACATCATTATCGATTCGCCGCCGGCGATCTCGTTTACCGACGCGTCGATCCTTTCGACGATGGTCGACGGTGTAATGCTGGTCGTCCACGGTGGCCGCAGTTCGCGCGCAGTGGTGCGGCGAGCCAAGCAGCAGTTGCTTGACGTTGGCGCGCACATCTTCGGCGTGGTCCTTAATAATGTGAAGGCCGAGGCCTCGGATTACTATTACTCGGGTTACTACTCGAGTAACTATTACTCGACGGAGACAGACGGCGGGCGAGATTCGTCGGCGAGTGATACCGCCTGAGACCTGCCCGATCGTTGCGGTACGTCAGGAGTCGGAATTTCCCTTCGCCCAATTAGTAAGCCTTAGTGTATGAACGTTCCTCTTCTGGATCTACAGGCGCAGTATGCCTCACTCAGAGACGACCTGCGCCCGGCAATTGAACGTGTGCTGGAGTCGCAGCGGTTTGTGTTGGGCGACGAAGTAAGGCGTCTCGAAAGTTCGGTGGCGGAGTATTGCCAGGCCCGTTATGCGGTCGGCTGTGCTTCCGGTTCCGACTCGTTGCTGCTGGCGCTGATGGCGCTCGACGTTGGGTCGGGCGATGAAATCGTCACGACTCCCTTTAGTTTCTTTGCGACCGGGAGTTGTATCGCGCGGCTCGGTGCGCGGCCGGTTTTCGTCGACATCGATCCGGCCACTTACAATCTCGACGTCTCGCAAGTGGCTGACGTCATCACTCCGCGAACCAAAGCGATCATTCCGGTGCACATTTATGGCCAGTGCGCGGAAATGGATCCGCTGCTGGCTTTGGGTGAGCGTCACGGAATACCGGTCGTCGAAGACGCGGCGCAGGCAATTGGGGCCACGGATCACGGCCGGCTCGCAGGCTCAATGGGCGCGATCGGGTGTTTTAGTTTTTACCCGACGAAGAACCTCGGCGGCGCCGGAGACGGTGGCATCATCACTACGAACGATGAGCAGCTCGAGCAGCGGCTGAAACGACTGCGCACTCACGGCGGCATCACGGAATACATGCATAACGAGGTGGGCATCAACAGCCGTCTCGATGAATTGCAGGCCGCGGTACTGAACGTGAAGTTGCCGCACCTGGACACGTGGTCAAACCAGCGCGCCCAACGTGCGGCTGTCTATACCGAGTTGTTGGAACAAGCGAATCTGAGTTTCGAGGTGACGACGCCTTTCGTGCGGCCCGATTGCCGGCACATTTTTCATCAGTACGTGATTCGCGTTCCTCGCTATCGCGACCGGTTGATGGAGCATCTGAAAGAACGCGGCGTCGGCACGAAAGTCTATTACCCGATTCCGCTTCACTTGCAGGAATGTTTTTCTTACCTGGGCTACAAACAGGGAGCGTTTGCCGAGGCGGAGCGCGCGGCCGCGGAGACTTTCGCGCTGCCGGCCTACCCGGAGCTTAGCGAGGAGCAGCAAGCTTACGTCGTCGACGCGATCAAAAGCTTCCAGCCCGAGCAACAACCATAGCAGATTAAATGGCACTAAAACTCAGCATC
>DASUOZ010000282.1:0-4965 GCA_036276375.1 Pyrinomonadaceae bacterium
CACTGCTTTCGACGCCGAGTCCTTCCATGATCTGGTACTTGTAGGTCTCGGCTGTGCGCGTGGAGATGTTTAACTGGCTGGCGATCTCTTTCATCGTGTAACCGGCACACAACAGTTGTAAAACTTCCCGCTGCCGTGGCGTGAGGTTGAAGTGCTGTTTTTCATCGGGAGTTGTCAGTGTTTCAGTCTTCAGCTCTTTCTCGATGGACGGCGAGACGTAATGTTGGCCGGCCAACACCTGCCGCAGTGCGAGGAGCAATTCCGCTCCTGCCGATTGCTTTACCACGTACCCGACCCCGCCACATTGAAACGCCTCGCGCAGCAACCGTGCGTCTGCGTGCATCGTCAGGAAAACCACTTTTGCACCGATGTTGTGTTGCGTCAGCCGTCGCACTGCATCGAGGCCATTTAACACCGGCATCGAAATGTCCACGATGATTAAATCCGGTTTCAAGCGTAGCGCCTCATCGATCAACGCCTGACCGTTCTCGACCGAGCCTACCAGATCATATTCGTCCTCGAGCAGCCCGGCGAGTCCCTGGGCAAACATCTTGTGATCGTCGGCGATTAGAATCGTGGGTCGTGTCATCTCGAATTGTTCAGCGGAACACGCGCGGTCAAACGCGTTCCATAGTGTGCGACCGATCGAATTTCCAGTGAACCATGCAAAAGTTTGACACGCTCTTCCGAGCTCGCCAAGCCCAGCCCGGTTCCGTGTCCGAGTTTGTCAACGTCGAATCCCTTACCCGAATCCGATACTTCGAGCACCAGCCAACCGTTATTCTCGGTGAGGTTAACGTGAGCAGAGTCGGCTCCCGAGTGAATCGAAACATTTCGCAAAGCCTCAAGAGCCACGCGATAGATGCAAACGGCAATCTCAGGCGGCACCGGATCCGTCTCTACGTCGGCTGCAAATTGAACCGCGATCTGCTCCTCGTTGCTCAATTCCGCCACGTGTGAACGAAGCGCTTTAACGAGACCAAGATGCTCGAGCACTTCCGGATGAAGTTGATGCGAAAGCTGGCGGATCTGCGCGGTCAGACTGTCCAGTTGACGGTAGACCTGGTCCAACTCCGCGATCGTCGATTGCGGATCGTCCGGAAGCTTGCGTTTCAATCGATTGATCGTCAGACCGATTGCGGCAACGCTTTGGCCCACGTCGTCGTGAAGCAGGATCGCGATCCTTCGTCGCTCTGATTCCTGCGCCGTAATCAACTTCCCGGCCAGCGAGCGGATCATTCTGGTGCTCGCCGACAGTCGTTCCTCACTCTTTCGAATCGCCTCAGCCGCTTGCCGTGTTTCCGTGATGTCTCTGACTATCGTAAGGACGTTTGGCCCATCCGCACTGACCAACCGGGCCTCGTAATAGCGCTCTTCGTTTCCTATCTGTAACGAGTACTCGAGCACCTGCGGCGGCTCATTTTCCGTTACTTTCTCAACCACATCGACAACCTGGTCCGCCAACTCCGGCGGCAAGACCTCGCGCACGTTCCTGCCGAGAAACTCGTTTGGCGCGTGCAACAAAACGCCGACGTCACGCGCGTAATAATCGAGATAATCGCCGTTCCGATCCAGAATAAACATCATGTCGGGGATGGCGCGGAGAATCGCCTGGTTTCGTAAGTTGATCCCCGCCAGCGCCTGTTCCGAAACTTGGCGCTCCCTGATGATCGCCGCGAGGGCCAGCAGCGGCACTGACACCAGAATCAGAAATATCTGGATCGAAAGCGCGTTGTCCGACGGGGAGCTCGTGATAAAGGGACCACCACCGTGCGTTGAGCCGATGATGGCCATAAACGTCACCAACAGGAGCACGGTCGTGACTCCGCGAAGCCCGAACCTGACGGTCGCGAACACCAGAAATGGAAGCGGCCAGTACAAGCTCGTCGGCCTGTTTACGACAAAATTCTGCTGCGCGTTGAAGACGATGTAACCAACGCCGAAGAGCACGATCAGCAGCAACAACGCTTCCACAAAGCGGAGTGGCGGCGACTGCCTGAGTTGCCGAAAATCCGTTCGCACCCATTCGAGAATGAACGGCACCAGCGTCAGCGTCGCGAGCACATTCGAAAAAAAACGAACCTTCCAAAGCACCCAATACGAGTGGTCGCCCCACGCGTTGAATTTCACCAGAGCCGCATCGAGAAACGAAGACAGAAACGGCGCGAGGAAAGCGCCAAAAACAAGAAACGTCGCAAGATGTTTGGTGCGGTCGAGCTTAATGTCTTCGGGCAGGAAATATCTGATTAGAGATGCGCCGATCAAAGCCTGAAACGAATTGCTGATAAACCACGAGACGATCATCCTCGTGGGAACACCGCTCTCCAGCTCTGCTGAAATGTGAGCCGGCACGCAGATCAGTACAACCAGCCACCACCAGCGTCTGTTTGTCAGCAACAACCCGGCCAGTAGGATCGAGTTGGGCATCCAGAGTGTGGACACTGACCCGGGTTGGAGACTGAACACGAAGCCGATCTTTGCGGTCAGGTAATAAGCTATCGAGATGAGAATGGAAGTCGTGAGGGCTTTTCGAAACAGAGGATCGCGATAGACCAACTGCGTTCGCCGAATACGTTGGGGAGTCACGATGACATCTCGTGTGGGTTTATTGCTGGCTCATTATGAACGTCCAATCCCTTTTTCTTCAAGCGTTAATTTTGAGAGGGAGCCATAACAAAAGAGTCGTAAGGTAAAAGGGCCGGGGCGCCCCTTGACTCTCGTCAACCCCGGCCCTTGCGGCGTATGGTCGTTTCAGTGCATTCCTCCTGTGAACCTGCACTCCCATACGCCTGAATCGTTGGACTGGCGACTCGTCAATCAACCAGCCCGATACTCAGGAAATGAAACCGGCGCATTCAGGATCACTCCAAACTCCGTCCCGGATTTCACTTTCACCTCATGACCCTTTTTCACCCGACCAGTGATCGCTCCGGTCAATGCGCCAACTCCGGCGCCGATCGCCAGTCCTTTACCGCCACCGGCAATGGCTCCGATGACCGCACCCCCCGCGGCGCCACCGCCAATAAACTTTCCCTTGCGATGGCTGGTCTTGTGCGCAGTAACCGAGCCTTCGTTGTCACTAGTGCCGGTCGAGCTCTCGAGATCCGTCAACGATCCGTTGAGCGCTCGGCGATAACCGTTCGGCAACTGCAAAGACGTGAACTGTACGTCGAGCACCGCGGGCTTGCCGTTCTTCTGTGCGCGCTGCACGCTCGTGACGCGGCCGTTAACAGTGCTGCCCTGCGGCGCCAGCAACAGCCCCGTCTTCGAGTAGACGGGATCTACGAGCGTTGACGTAAACGTGTCGCCGACACGCGCCTTCTCGGAATTCAACTCGTCGTCAAGACGGACTCTCATTACCTGGTTCGCCGCCACCGTGTAGAACTTGATCCGCTTCTTCTTCTTTTGCGCAGCACCCTCGATGAACGTGCCGGCTGCGATCAGCAGCAGCATGGTGGAAACGGCGATGAAGTTTCTTTTGGTCTTGCTGTAAAACATTGCGTCTCCGTAAATCTAGTGGGCGGCGGCGACTGCGTGCCCGTCCTGTCGTTCAAACATCGCCGGATTGCTCACGGCGAGATGCTGTTCGGGCGCCGGCAATCCGGCTTCGACGCCGAGTATTTTCAGACCGAACGCCGCCAGCCAAACAAACACCGTTTGAGAAATAGTTTCAACGTTCATTTGCCAAGCCTCCGTGTAACGGACGGTTCAACTGCCTGTTCCAGCGATCGGTCAACTGGCGGCGTGTAAAATCTGCCGGTTGATCTCCATCTTTCAACGTCGAAAGCCCGATGCATCCCACAGCGAAGACAAAATCGATAACTCTCTCTACCACGGGTTCTGGGCGGGCTCATCTTTAAATGCCAGCACCCGAATATCCGGCGAAAGAAATAAACAATGGCTGCAAAGATCGGCTGGCCCACTGAAATCACCGGGGCTTGGACCAGCGCGGGGAAACTCCTCTTTACAGTCGTGCTCATTGCCGGGAACTGCTGCCGTTAGCCAGTATCTTGAACAGCTTTTCATCCTGTTCCTTGCTGAGAGAAGTGTGAACAATCGTGTCGCCGTAATCACTCAACTGCTTCAGGACCGCCGCCGTATTTCGCGCCCGCAGCAGCATGAAGATGGCCGACGCGTTGCCGGCCATCAGCGCGGCCACGTCGCGCTTGAAGTTGTTTTCTCTTTCCAGTGAATCGCACCACCACTGCGATTCGACTGCTGCCTCGCCGGGCGGTCGCCGGTGCTCTAACGGTTGTCGAGGCGAAAACGTCAGCCCGTCCGCCGCCTTCACCATCACTTCCGTCAGGGGTAAGAAAAGTGTCGAACTCAACAGCGACCCCCATATTCTGGCCCAGCTTGCTCCGTCGCGAGTTGAGGGATCGACACTTAATTGGACCCGTGCCTTGCCGTCTTCATTGACAGTCACGGCGACCGCCTCGTCGAGGTCTTTTATCCATGTCCAGTCGCGACGCCTGAGTTCGTTCAGCACTTCAGGAGCACGAAACTGGTCTCTAAACACGAAAGCAACTAAATCGCTCACAACATAGCTCGTAAGAAGACTGATTCAAACAGTAAGCGAGCGCGAGGGGTCCAACTGGAATCACAATAGACGTTACGAGCCGCGCCGGAAAATCAGGTGGAGTCTGTATTTTAGCGTGGGATGGTTATGTAGCTCAGCGTGAGTGTTTTCCGTCTGCGGGGCGGAGCTACGCCTCGACGAGCTGGTTGCGGATCGCATAGTGAACCAGTTCAACGATGGAACTGATGTCGAGCTTTCGCATCACCGTGGCCCGGTGAGTCTCCACGGTCTTGACGCTGATCGAGAGATTGTTGGCGATCTCCTTATTGCTCTTCCCTTCCGCCAGCATCTGCACGATCTCCCGCTCGCGAGCGGTGAGCGTCCGAAACGCCGAGCCCTCGTCTTCCTTAGCGTTCGACTTCAAAAACGCATCGAGCAGGGCTTCG
>DASUOZ010000283.1:0-2737 GCA_036276375.1 Pyrinomonadaceae bacterium
GCGCGCGCCGTTCTTCAGTCGTGAACTGAAACTGATCATTTCGATGTCTTACGGTCCGGGGCGTTACGATGCCGATTACGAAGAGAAGGGCCACGATTATCCGCTGCCGTACGTGCGCTGGACCGAGAAGCGAAACATCGAGAGCTTCCTCGAGCTCGTGGGTGAAGGTCGTGTCAACGTTGAGCGGCTGACGACACACCGGTTTCCGATCGACCAGGCGGAGCGCGCTTACCAGTTACTTTCGGGCGAGACGACAGAGCCGTATCTCGGAGTCGTGTTGAACTACGATCCCGAAGCGGAGGTTGCGCGACGTGTCAAGCTGGGTGCGACCGCGTCGCCTCGAAGGGCTGAAAAGTCGATCGTGTTGGGCGTGATCGGAGCCGGTGGTTATGTGCCCGCGATGTTGTTGCCGCACTTCAAAGCCGAAGGCGTTGAGTTTCGCACGATTGCGACGGCGTCGGGGATTTCGGCCCATGATGTTGGCAAGAGATTCGGGTTTGCCGAGGCTGTTTCGAGCGTGCATGAAGTCCTCGACGGCGCGGACGTAAATCTGGTGGTGATTGGTACGCGGCACGATCTGCACGCCGAACTGGCACGAAAGGCGCTTGAGCGAAACAAAAACGTTTTCGTCGAGAAGCCGCTGGCTTTGAATGACGCTGAGCTCGACGCGGTTTTGGCAGCCGCCGAAAAATCGAGTGGGCGCTTGCTGGTTGGCTTCAACCGCCGCTTCTCGCCGTTGGCCCAACAAGCAAAAGCGCACTTCGCGAATCGCGACACGCCGTTGTCGATCCTGTATCGCGTCAATGCGGGCCACATTCCAAAGGAACACTGGACGCAGGACCCGCTTGAAGGCGGCGGACGCATCATCGGCGAGGTTTGTCACTTCATAGATCTCATGCAGTTTTTGACCGAAGCGCGACCGGTGTCGGTTTTTGCCGAGTCCGTAAGTGCGAAGTCGCCGAAGATTGTTGATGCTGACTCTGTATTCATTACGCTGCGTTTTGCCGACGGATCGAATGGCGTGATTGCGTATTTGAGCGAGGGAGACAAGTCGCTCGCGAAAGAACGCGTGGAGATCTTCGGTGGTCTCAGGTCCTTCGTTCTCGACGACTTTAGGAGGGGGATCGGATACGCGAGCGGACGTGAGAAGGAAATTATTCTGAAAACGCAAGACAAAGGGCAGCGGAACCAGATACAACGGATCTGCGCCAGCGTTCGTGCAGGTGAAGAAGCGCCAATCCGCGTCGATGAATTAGTCGCAACCACGCGCGCCACTTTTCGCATCCTCGATTCTCTTCGATCTAAATGTGTGGTATCGCTGGAATAGTAACCCGGCAACCTGAAACGGTAATTGGCCCAATGCTCGCAAGCATCGAGCATCGCGGCCGTGACGATCAGGGAGTTTGGGTTTCAGAGCCGATGGACGATTCCGAACGGCGCGTCTGTCTCGGCCACCGGCGTCTCGCCATCATCGATCCGACACCCGCCGGCCACGAGCCGATGTTCTCGGCCGATGGTCGTTACGTTCTCACCTTCAACGGCGAAATCTACAACTACCGCGAACTGCGCGATCAGCTTCGCCCGCGCGGACACACGTTCAAGACGGATAGCGATGCCGAGGTGTTGCTGGCGGCAATTGCTGAGTGGGGCTGGGAAAGTCTCAGCCGGCTCAACGGGATGTTTGCGTTTGCCGTTTGGGACAGTCGCGAACGTACATTGACGCTCGTGCGCGACCACGTCGGAATCAAACCGCTGTACTACGCGAACACTTCTGAAGCGTTTGTCTTTGGCTCGGAAATCAAAGCGATTCTCGCGTCGAGATTGATCTATCCGCGCGTGAACCCGGAAGCGCTGCACCAGTTTCTCACCTTCCTCTGGGCGCCGGATCCAAACACGTTGTTCGATGGTGTCAAGACAGTCCCGCCAGGTCACCATCTTCAGTTCAAAAACGGGGACGTAAAACTGACGCAGTGGTGGGACGCTTCATTTGAGCAGATTGACGACCGAAGAAGTGATACCTGGTGGCAAGAGGAAGTACTCGGAACTCTAGATCGCGTCGTCAAGATGGAGATGGTCGCAGACGTGCCGCTCGGATCGTTTCTGTCCGGTGGTATCGATTCGTCGGGCATCGTCGCAATGATGGACCGTCACAGCAACGGCCAGAAGATCAGCACCTACACCGCGGGCATCAAGAGCGAAGATCTGCGTTACGACATCATACCCGACGACGTGCGTTGGGCGCGGCGCGTCAACGAGCAGTTGCAAACGGACTATCACGAGATCCTGTTGCAGCCGTCCGTGGCCGAGCTGTTACCGAAACTGGTCCACCACATGGAAGAACCGCCGATCGACATGGCGATTCCCAGTTACCTCATCTCGCGCGCGGCGAGAGAAACGTTGACCGTAATGCTCTCGGGCATGGGCGGCGATGAAGTGTTCGCCGGGTATCCGCGGCAGTTGGCGATGAAGCTGGCAGCGGCGTTTGATCCGGTGCCGAACTTGTTGCGGCGGCCGTTGATGAAAACTCTTGCCGGCGTGCTGCCCGGAGGTTTGCCCGGAAGATTCACGGCGCCACTGCGCAACGCGAAGAAGTTTGCGCGCAGCGCCGCGCTGGATTTTGAAGACCGTTATCTCGGTTACGGCACTTATTTCACCAATCAACTCAAACACCAGCTCTATTCTGACGAATGGCGTTCGCTGACGAGCGGCTACGATCCCTACGACGCGCACCGCCGTT
>DASUOZ010000284.1:0-3731 GCA_036276375.1 Pyrinomonadaceae bacterium
GAGATGCCGCAGCAGTTGGTTGACCGGATTCTCGTTCCAACCTTCCAGTTTCAGCATGAGGATCTGGTTGTCACTCTCGGCCAGGACGGGCTCGTGGCGAACACAGCGAAATATGTCGGGGCGCAGCCGATCGTTGCGGTCAACCCGCAGCCCGACAGATTCGATGGCATACTATTGCCTTTTCTTCCGGATCAGGCGCGCTCAGCGGTTGCCAGAGTCATCGAGGGTAGGGCGAGAATTCGCGACGTTACCCTGGCCGAGATCACGTTTCAGGATGGCCAGCGTTTACTCGCCTTCAATGATCTGTTCATCGGCGCGCGCAGTCACGTGTCGGCGCTTTATCGCATCAACCACGATAAGAAATCCGAGATTCAGTCCTCCAGCGGTGTGCTTGTTTCGACTGGGGCTGGATCAACCGGATGGCTGTCGTCCGTTTTCAACATGGCGTCCGGTGTCGCGAGTTTTTGTGGAGGCACTGCCGTCACGCCGATTCGAATGCCGTGGGAAGATCGGCGCCTGGTCTATATAGTGCGTGAACCGTTTGTGAGCCGTCACTCGCAGGCCAACCTTGTGGCTGGAATGCTTGAGGCGGGCCACGAACTCGTGCTGGAATCGCTCATGCCTTCGGGAGGAGCGGTTTTCAGCGATGGGATGGAAGCGGATTTTCTCGAGTTCAATTCCGGAGCGATCGCCACCGTGAGAGCGGCCGAACAAAGCGCGCGCCTCGTGATCTCCTAAGACCAACTATGCAAGTTACCGTCGACGTCGTAATCTTCACGATTCAACAAGGCGTTCTCAAGGTGCTGCTCGTAAAGCGGCTGATTGATCCTTTCATCGGGCAGTTTGCGATACCGGGCGGTTTCGTTCTCGAAGATGAGGATCTCGAGCAAGCGGCCGTGCGGGAGTTGCGAGAAGAGACCGGAGTTTCGGATGTTTATCTCGAGCAACTCTATACCTTCGGTAAGCCCGATCGCGATCCGCGCGGTCGCGTAGTCACGGTCGCATACTTCGCGCTTATTTCCGCTGACCGCGAGCTGAAGGCGGGCACGGATGCTGCCGACGCCGCGTGGTTCCCGATAAATGACCTACCGCCGCTTGCTTTCGATCATGCGGCGATTCTTGACTACGCTCTCGAGCGACTACGCAATAAACTCGAGTACACCACCGTGGGGTTCCAGTTGCTTCCCGAGAAATTCACACTCACTGAACTTCAGGAAGTCTATGCAGCAATCCTTGGAAAAAAACTCGACAAGAGAAACTTCCGGCGCAAGATGGCGGTCCTTAAAATCCTGAAGCCGCTTCCCGAATATCGGCGCGGCGGTCAGCGACCGGCGCAACTTTACCGTTTTGTCGCCAGTCGTTTTGAGAAACTCAAGGACAAGGGCGTGTTGTTTCCTTTTTGAGTTTTCTGCAAACGGGGATTTTTATTTGACGACTCGCAATGTCGCCGTCAACGTTGCGGTCGAGTCGCCGCCGGCCCATACATCGAATGTCGCAGACTCCTGTACCCAGCCCTTCACTGCCGAGCTCCAGTAAGTCAATTCCGGCTTTGCGAGCGTGAAGCGCACGGTCTTCTTCTCGCCGGCCGCGAGCGCGATCCGCTCAAACCCTTTCAGTTCACGTACGGGCCGAGACGCACTGCCCGAACGCTGGTGAATATAAAGCTGCGCGACCTCTTCGCCCGCGTTGCGGCCAGTGTTCGAGACGTCCACGGACACCTCAATGCTCTCGCCGAGCTTCGCTTCTGCTTTGCTTAAGCGCAGGTTCGAGTAGGCGAATGTTGTGTAACTGAGACCGTAGCCGAACGGATAGAGCGGCGACGTTGGCATGTCCCAATAACGTGAAGTGAACTCCTTCGCGCTCTCTGGTTGTTGCGTTAGGTGGTGAGCGTAATAAATCGGAATCTGCCCCGAACTGCGCGGCCAGGTTACCGGGAGTTTGCCGCCCGGCGTCGCATCGCCATAGATCAGATCGGCGATCGCGTTTCCGCCCTCACTGCCGGGGTGCCACGCTTCGAGGATCGCCGGCACACGATTCACGGCCCACGAGATATCCAGCGGCCGGCCATTGATCAGCACCAGGACTGTCGGCTTGCCCAATGCCGCTACGGCTTCGAGCAATTCGCGCTGCCGGCCCGGCAGTTCGATCGTTGAATGCGACGCCGCCTCACCGCTCATCTCCTCGTGCTCACCAAGGGCCAGCACGACCAAATCTGACGACCGTGCGAGCGCCACCGCTTTGTCGAACTCCTCACGCTGCTGCGCTTCCGACCACGCCGCGGGACGTGGACCGGCGAACAGCGCGAAGATCGATGGATACGCTCGACCGATATCTACTCCCTGCGCGTAGTCAACCTTCACACTCGACCCAACCTTTTCGCGGAGGCCTTCGACGACAGTGACCGCGGTACTGCGGTCGTCAGCCAAAGTCCACGGACCGCGCATGTCGCGCTTGGAGTCACCGAGTGGTCCAATGACGGCGATCGACGAGACCTTCGGGTCACCCTTCGTGAGCGGCAGAAGGTTGCCGTCGTTGCGCAACAGCACCGCCGAGCGCTGCGCGGCCACGCGCGCGAGCTGTCGGTGTTCCGGATTGTTGTGATGTGACGTCACTGCCGCCTCGTCAACATAAGGATCGTCAAAGAGGCCGAGCTTGAACTTCGCCTCCAGAATACGGCGGGCAGCACTGTCGATCTGCGCAGTGGTGACGCGCCCTTCCTTGAGCAGCTTCGGGAGACTCTCGGCGTATGCTGTTCCGACCTGGCTACGCGGAAGAGACATCTCCATGTCGACGCCGGCTGTGAGCGCCCGGATGGCTGCGTCAGCCTTGTCCGCCGCGAAGCCGTGCGTAACGAGGTTACCGACGGAATCTGCGTCACTCACTACAAATCCCTTGAAGCCCCACTGCTTGCGCAAAACATCCGTCAGGAGGAAAGCATTGCCGGTCGCGGGCACGTCGTTGAGATTCATGTAGGCCGACATCGCGCTCCCAACGCCCGCGTCGACCGCGGCCTTGAATGGTGGCAAGTAGACGTTGTAGAGCTCGGAATCGCTGAGGTAAGACGAGTCGTAGTCGCGGCCTCCATCGGCAGCGCCGTAGCCGGCGAAATGCTTCATGCACGCCAGCAAACGGCCCGGAGCAGACGGGTCCGATCCCTGAAAGCCTCGCACCTGCGCCGCGGACATCCTCGCGCCGAGGTACGGATCTTCGCCCGCGCCTTCAACGATGCGTCCCCAGCGCGGATCGCGCGCGATATCGACCATGGGCGCAAAAGTCCAACGTATTCCGACGGCGCGTGCCTCACGTGCCGCGACAGTCTGCGCGCGTTCCACCAGCGACGGATCCCACGAGGACGCCATCGCGAGCGGAACTGGAAACACCGTGCGAAAGCCGTGGATGACATCGAAGCCGAACAGTAGTGGAATTTTCAAGCGCGATTGCTCGACGGCAACTTTCTGTAGTCGATTGATGATTGCGGGGTCGGTGACGAAGAGTAGCGATCCGATCTTGCCTGCGCGGATGTCCGGCTCCATCATTTCGGGCTTCATCAACTGGCTGAAATAAAAGATCTGGTTAAGCTGGCCGATCTTCTCCTCCAACGTCATCTTCGCCAGCAGAGCAGCGGCGCGTTTCGAGGCCGTGTCGCGGCTCGTTGTTGCCTGACCGTTCGTCTGCGTAAGCGCCATAAAGAGAGACAAAATCAGGAGAAGACATTTCACATTGCGCATTAT
>DASUOZ010000285.1:0-5443 GCA_036276375.1 Pyrinomonadaceae bacterium
TATCCGGTCGCTGTGCTGGGAATAATAGATGAGCACGGCCGTTCCCCAGATCATGTTGCGCGCGACGGGGCCTCGATACCGACTGTCCGCGCTGTTATCGCGGTTGTCGCCCATCAGAAAATAACTATCCGGCGGTAAACGAAGAGGCTCGCTCGTGCCGAACGTCGTTATGTCCACGTTTTCGTCTTCCTCGTCGTCGGTTCTCGAGTAGAACACCTGATAAGGTCCGGAACCCTGCTTCGACCTTATCCGCAAGGGCTCGCCGCTGCCATCGTCCGGTTCCACCAACACTTTCTGCTCGCTCAGTGCGTGCCCGTTAATGTAGACAGTGCGGCCGCGATGCTGAATGGTCTCGCCCGGCAGACCTACAACTCGCTTGATATAACGATTCGAGTCGTTGGGAAACCGGAACACTACCACCTGACCTCGTTCAATCTCACCAAACGACTTCATCAACAACACGTGGTCGCCCGCGACAATCGTATTCGACATCGAACCGCCCGGAACAAGCGCCGTCTGGACGAGGAATAGACGAAAGGTCAGGTACACAGCACCGACCAGCCCCAGAATGAGAACGATGAGGGTGAATTTTCGGTTACTCACGACTCAACCTGCCGCAAATCAAACTGAAGAAGCGCTGCGCTTCAATCGCTTCGCATACAGCGGAAAGCGCGCGGTTAGATCCGCGACGTCGCGGCGCACTTTCGCGCGCACCTCTTCGGATTGCGGAGCGTGAATCACTTCCGCGATTAGCCTTCCGATCTCCCGCATTTCGGGTTCTTTCATGCCGCGTGTGGTGACTGCGGGCGTGCCGATGCGCAGGCCGGAGGCGACGAAGGGTTTGTTTTGATCGAACGGGATCGTGTTTTTGTTGACCGTGATCGACGCGGCTTCCAATGCTTTTTCCGCGTCTTTGCCGGTCGTTCCTTTGCCGTCCATCCAAACGTCGACCAGCATCAGGTGATTGTCAGTGCCGCCGGAGACGAGTCGTAGTCCCTGCTCCTGAAGCTCGCTCGCAAGCGCCCGCGCGTTTTTCAAAACCTGGCGTTGATACTCTTTGAAGTCATCACGCAAAGCCTCGCCTAAAGCAACGGCCTTCGCCGCGATGATGTGAACTAGTGGCCCACCCTGCACACCGGGAAACAGTTTGCGATCGATCTCTTTCGCGTGCTCTTCCTTGCACAGGATCAAGCCGCCGCGTGGTCCACGCAGCGTTTTGTGCGTCGTCGTCGTAACGTAATCCGCGTGCGGCACCGGCGAAGGATGAAGATCCGCGGCAATCGGTCCCGCGATGTGCGCAATATCGGCAAACATCCGCGCCCCCACACTGCGCGCGATCTCTCCGATGCGTTCGAAGTTAATGATCCGCGGATACGCCGACGCGCCACACACCAGCAACTTCGGACGATGCTCTTCCGCGATGCGCTGCAACTCGTCGTAATCGATCTGCTCCGTCTCACGCGAAACGCCGTAATCAGCAACCTTGTAACTGATACCCGAGAAGTTCATCGGATGGCCGTGCGTGAGGTGTCCGCCGTGCGACAGGTTCATCCCGAGAATCTGGTCGCCATACTGAATCGCGGCGAGATAAACAGTCATGTTGGCCTGCGCGCCGCTGTGCGGCTGCACGTTCGCATGGTCCGCGCCAAACAACTCTTTCGCGCGATCGATCGCGGTCTGTTCGACGACGTCCGTCCACTCACAACCACCGTAATACCTCTTGCCCGGATAGCCTTCGGCATACTTGTTCGTAAACACCGAACCCGCAGCCTCGAGCACCGCTTCACTGACGAAATTCTCCGACGCGATCAGTTCCAAACCGTTCGCCTGGCGCGCGACTTCGTTATCGATCGCGCCGGCAATCACCGGATCAACGTCAGCCAGAGGCGAGTTACGACGACTCAGAGAATCACTCATTAGTTGCTTTGCTCCACTTCCGAGATCTTCGCCACGCGTGCGGCGTGACGGCCCCCTTCAAATTCGGTCGAGAACCACGTGCGAACAATGTTTGGAATATCGTCAACAGGCGTCGTGCGTGCGCCAATCGCAAGCACGTTCGCGTCGTTATGCTGGCGCGCGAGCCGCGCTATTTCTTCAGACCAGCACACAGCAGCGCGAACGCCGGGAACTTTGTTCGCCGTGATCGCCATGCCGGTGCCGGAACCGCAAACAAGCAGTCCCTGCTCGACGCGACCTGCCGCAACCTGCTCGGCAACCTTACGCGCGAAATCGGGATAGTCGACGGACTGTTCCGACGTGGTCCCAAGGTCGTCAAACTCGACGCCAAGATCCGTCAGCACCGTCTTCAACCGCTCCTTTTCAGCATAACCGGCGTGATCGCTGGCGAGAGCAATTCTCATCGTGCTTAAACCTTCTTGAAAGGATAAGAAAGACCGTGATGGTAACTCACTCCAATCTTCCCGGCAAAGTCCGTCAAATTCCGTGTTCGTCTGTGGCCAATTTGCCTAACTCGCAGCCGCTAAGCGAGAATGCACGGTCTATGCGCTGGTCAAGTTTCTTCATACCCACACTCCGCGAGGACCCGGCAGACGCCGAGGTCATTTCACACAAACTCCTGCTCCGCGCGGGCGTCATTCGTCAGCTCGCCGCCGGCATTTACTCATTTCTGCCGTTGGGCCAACGTATCGCGCTCAAGGTGATGCAAATTCTGCGCGAAGAGATGAACGCCATCGGCGGCCAGGAGTTTTTTCTGCCCGCTTTGCATCCCGCGGAGCTGTGGAAGGAATCAGGCCGTTGGGACGCCATCGGCGACGAGATGTTTCGGCTCAAGGATCGCAAGGGCGCGGACATGTGCCTCGGCATGACTCACGAAGAGATCTTCACCAGCATCGCCCGCCACGAGCTTCGTTCATACAAACAACTGCCGCAGGTCTGGTATCAGATGCAGCTCAAGTTTCGCGACGAGGCGCGGCCGAAGTCGGGCTTGATGCGGATACGCTCGTTCATCATGAAAGATGCGTACACGTTTGACGTCGATCGGGCCGGGCTCGATCGGTCGTTCAACGACCAACGCGAAGCTTACAAGAAGATCTTCACGCGCTGCGGACTCGAGTTTCTGATTGTCGAGGCCTCGTCCGGATCGATGGGAGGTTCGGAGTCAAACGAATTCATGGCGCCTTCGCCAGCGGGTGAAGATTTCATCGTTCGTTGCGAGAACTGCGGCTACGCGGCAAACCTCGAGAAAGCAATTTCACGTCTGGCGGAGATCAACGACGATGCCGGTCCCGACGCGCCCGAAGTATTTCCGACGCCGGGTGTGCGAACGATCGACGACCTGACCACGTTCCCCGGCGGCGCCGAAGCGACGCGGCAGATCAAGTCGCTCGTGTTCATGACCGCAATCGAGGGCGAACAACGTCCGGTGCTCGTACTGCTCCGCGGCGACCATCAGTTGCACGAACAAAAACTGACGGACAGTCTGCGCGCCACCGCCGTGCGTCCCGCCCACCCGGAGGAGATCCAGCAAATGCTTGGAGCACTGCCCGGAAGCCTCGGTCCCGTGGGAGCGCGGGAAAAGTCCCCTAAGCTCTTCATCATCGCTGACAACGCACTGCGAAACCGGCGCAATATGACGACCGGCGCAAACCGCGACGACCACCACATTCGTGGCGTCAACGTGGAGCGGGATTTCAAAGCCGATGTGTGGGCGGATCTGCGCACCGTCGAGTCAGGCGAAGGCTGTCCGCGCTGCGAAACCGGCATGCTGGAAGTTTTCAAAGGCATGGAGATCGGTCACATCTTCAAACTCGGAACCAAATACTCCGAATCCATGGGCGCGACCGTCCTCAACCAGGAAGGAAAAGAGGTGCCGGTCGTAATGGGCAGCTACGGCATCGGCGTCGAACGAATCATCAGCGCCGCCGTCGAACAAAGCCACGACGCTGACGGCATCATCTGGCCGAAATCACTGGCGCCGTTTGACGTCGTCGTAACGATCACCAACATGAAACAGGACGACCTGCGCGCAGCGGGAGAAAAGTTATACAACGATCTCGCACGCGCCGGTCTCGAAGTGTTGCTCGACGATCGCGACGAGCGCGCGGGCGTGAAGTTCAAAGATGCGGATCTAATCGGGGTTCCTTACCGGATCACGATCGGGAAAAAAGCCGCCGAAGGTTTGGTTGAGCTCTTCGATCGCCGCACAAAACAGAGCGAGGATGTTAAAATCTCCGACGTCATAGCGCACGTGCAACGACTGGCATTATCGAGTTCCTGAGAGCAGCAATGAAATTAGTCTGGCTCCTGCTAGCCTTAATCATCCCCGTCAAAGTCGGAGCAGCGCAGGATATTCTTCCGGAACTCGTCCGCCGGATTAAACCCTCAGCAGTGGCGATCGAAACGTTTGACGCGAAAGGTGAAAAGCTGTCGCGCGGCAGCGGCTTCTTCATCGATAACGATCGTATCGTGACGAACCGTCACGTGATCGAAGGTGCGTTTCGCGCGGAAGTGCATTCGTCGAGGGGAACCGTTTTTCCCGTCAGGGGAGTTTTGGCCGTCGACGCGGAAGGCGACATCGCGCTGCTGAAGATCGACACACCGTCGCCATCAATCAGACCGTTGCCACTCGACAAAACTTCACCGCAGGAAGGCGAGAGCGTCGTTGTGATCGGCAATCCGTTGGGTCTGGAGGGCAGCGTGACGAACGGAATCGTGTCGGCGGTGCGCGATATTCCCACGTTCGGCCGCATTATTCAGATCACTGCGGCGATCTCGTCCGGATCGAGCGGGAGTCCGGTCGTAAACATGCAAGGCCAGGTGATCGGCATCGCCACGCTTCAGATCACCGGCGGGCAAAGCGTGAATTTCGCGATTCCTTCCGAGCGCATTTCCCAACTACAAGTCGCTACCATGACGTCGCTGGCGGATCTCATCGCGACCACCGGACGCAACAAGCGCGCGAAAGCCGTGCAGCTTTTCCGCGACGGGCTGAGTTTCCTATCCAAGGACGACTGCGAAGGGGCGCTGCCTTACTTTGAAAAGGCGGTGGAGTCAGACAGTAGCTACGCTGACGCGTGGGCGCAGGCAGGTTTCTGCAACGAGAAACTCGGCAAACATGCTGAGGCGTTGGAAGCGTCGAAAAAAGCCGTCAGTTTGCGCCCGTCCGCGGAGTCATACTTCAACATCGGTCTCGCGAGTTTTTATCTGAAGCAGTACAAAGAGTCGGCGGAAGCTTATCGCGCCGCGATTAAACTCGATCCTTACAACGCAGCGGATGCTCATTACGCGCTCGGACTCGTCTATCGCGACTGGGGCAAGGCTGACGAGGAGATCCATGCTTACAAACAGGCGATTCGGCTGCGTCCGGATTACACGGTCGCTTATGAACGGCTCGGCGCGCGTTATTTGAAGTCGAAGAAGTTTAACGAGGCGGTGGAAGTCTATCGCCAGCTTTCGACTTTGAAACCGGGCGACGCTTACTCGC
>DASUOZ010000286.1:0-2712 GCA_036276375.1 Pyrinomonadaceae bacterium
TCTCGCCGACGATCCTCGGCGATCAAAAGGTGAAGGTCCAGGGAGTGATCACTTACAACTTCGTGCTCGGTAATTGAATTGCCCTGCCAAAGCAAAGAGGTACGAGGCCGTCCCCGGCTCTCGTACCTCTTCCCGCCTTTAGACCAACCTGGCGGTTGCCGCGTTTACGGACAAGCCGGCGCACTCTCGTCGGTATACGTGAAAGACGTCGGCACCGGACAAACTCCCGGACCTTGCACGAAGTTCAGATTGTTGTTTGCCTTGTCGAGCGCGTTCTTCTTGAATTCCTGACAGGCCCGTTCCGGGTTACCTGACAAGACAAATCCCTGCGCACAGAGCTCCGCGGCCGCATCCGCGATCAAGGCATTCACGGTGATGAAACCGGCGCCGTTTACGGGAACGTTGCAACCATTCGGATTGCTGCCCGCAAAGATCAACGCACCGCCATTCACGAACCCATGGGCCGTGTTGAGATACATGGCGATGAGTTGCGCCGAGAGCATATTCGACATATTCGTTGCGCTCGCGCCCAGTAAGAACGACCTCACCTGCGCGTTCGTCGTGGGGTTGAACTCTGTACCGTCAGCATTACGCAAACAAAAATCATCGCGCAGATGCTGAAGGTCAGTGGCGTTGATCAGGGCCTGGCCGTTCTTGTTTGACCAGAAGCCCAGCGTCAAGCCGCCACCTGCGCCGAGACAAACGTTTCCGAAACTGATCGTCGCCTCGCCACCAGCGGGTACTGCTTTCGAATCGATCTTCGGGGTCGTGTGGATCCAGCCGGTCGCGTCGCCTTCCTGGGCCGTGTAACAACCCGGATCGACGAGGATACTGACGGGCGTCAGTTTCGTTTCAGCAGTGATCGGGAAGCTGGCCTGGGCGCCAACTTTGACTTCCCAACCGACGATTGGAACGTCGCCGGCGTTGAAAGTTCCGCTGGTATCCGTGTCGTAGTACTTCAACACATTCAGCAGCCCGGTTTGTGGCGGAGTGTTGGCTATCTTGAAGTTGTCAGTCTTCGTCTCGTCGTTGGCGAAAGTGCTGACTCTGCTGACCCACACTTTGTATTCGCCGCCAGGATTCGAGGTAGTGTCAAAACCATCGGGCGCCACCGGGAATGGTCCAGGATTGCTCGCCGTCCTAACGACGTCGATCAACTGGTAACAGACTGCAAACTCACCCGCGGCGTTGACCACGATGGGCGTTTCGTCGTTAGTGCCGAGACTGGTTCCGAGTAGCGTTCCGTCCGGTTCAGTAACTTGAATGTAGTACTCGCCCGCCGGTAATCCGGCCGCGCCGGTATGTGCTGGGCCACCATCGACATAGACGTCGGCCTTGGTGGCATAGATGTTTAGATCAGTGCCGTTACAGGTTACGTCAGTCGTAAAAATCGCGCCGGGAAGCGGCGCGGTGAGTGCAACAGACGTGAGAATCGCGCTAACGAGCACAATGCTCGTTGTGATGAAAGCAACACGCATACTAGGGGTGCGTCTTGCGTTGGACCGGCTTGTCGTCATTTTGTGGGATCTCCTTTCAAAGAGGAACTGAGGATGGAGTTTTTTGAAACGGCGCAGTATGAGGTTATTGCGAAATGATTACAAGACAAAGAACTGCCGATTTTTCGTGGCAGGAACATGTGAGGGCGGACATAGCAGAGTACTGCCGGCAGTAAGCTGCCGTGAGGTGGTCTAAATGGTGGTGGCCCAACGCGCGATCTCGTCCATCGCGGCCTCATAAACCTGCGGTTGGTCCATTCCAAACTTCTTCGGCGTCTTGAACGAATGATCGCCGCCTTCGATCGCGTAAATCTGCGCGGGGGGACGGAGATCTTTGACGAACGGCTGAATCTCTTCCGGCGTGCCGAGCGCGTCGCGCGTGCCCTGCACAAACAACATCGGCTTTTGAATGTGTTTCAAATGGTCCACGCGCAACTTCGCCGGGTTGCCGGGCGGATGTAGCGGATAACCGAGAAACACGAGCCCGCTCACGTCGAGCGCTAAAGGCTCATCCTCACGCGCGGCGACCACTTGCGAGGCGATCCGCCCGCCCATTGACTTGCCGCCAACGACGAGCCGGTTGTTCTTCAACTTCCGATGCTTCGCGATCGCTTCGACCACCGCACGAAAACACGATTCAAGCTTCGGCTTCTGATCGGGAACTGAACGTCCCTGCTCCATGTAGATGAAGTTAAACGTCATCGCATCGAGCCCACGCGCGGCGAGGCCGCGGGCAAACATGCGCATGAACCCGCTTAACTGGTTCGCGCCGGCGCCGTGGCCCAACAACGCCGTGAGCCCGGCGCGTATCTTCTTCGCTGCGGGATAAAGAAGCGCAGTGACGGATTCCTTATCGTTGACTTTAACGGTCAGTTCTTCGGTTTCGTCTGCCATGTTTGCTTTGGTTTAGGTTTCCTTCGCGAGCATGTTCAGCGCGTCCTGCTGTTCGTTCTGAAAACGTCTCGCCACACCGGCCTGAACGTTTGGCGAGCTCTTCGAGAAGTAAGCAAGATTGCCGTCAGGTTTTTTGCGGCCGCGTTCGCCGTAAATAGCGCAAATCAGTTGTTTGTCGTAAGTAGGATCCGCACAGCCGCAACTCAGCGTCGCGATGGCGCGCCCCACGATCGGCGTGGCGCCGCCGTGCTGAACGGCCGTGGACCAGACGACGTCCTGAAGCGCACGGCTTCGAGTGTTGATATCGACTGCGTTGTCAGAC
>DASUOZ010000287.1:0-2942 GCA_036276375.1 Pyrinomonadaceae bacterium
GGGGTGCGGATGAAGAGGGAGCCGTCGAGTTTGGTGCCCGGGCTGAAGGGGCGGTTTTCGCTGCCGGGTGCCGTTGAGTGGGGAGAGAAGTTGCCGGTGAGGTCGGGAGAGCGCGTGAGTGACTGATTGAGATCGCCGCGCCGGCCGACCGCTGAGCCGTAGGTGACTGAGGTGATGACTTCGCCGGTCGCGCTGCGGAGCGTGACGACCGCGCCGGAGTTCGTTAATGACAGTCCGCCGGTTGACGCTTTTACGACCTGAGAGTCGCCGAAGATAAAGTCGATTGCGGTTAACCGACCGGGCGCGGGAATTGAGGCGTCGAACAGGGAAGCCGCGGGAAGTGAGCTGGCGGTGGTGAGGGAGCCGCCGCCGAAGATCACGAGGGCGGTGCCGGCGGGGAGGATTGTGCCAGTGGCGAAGCGGTGGCGTAGCGTGTCGGTAGCGCCGGTGAGGGCGCGGGTTTGGAGTTGGAAGCCGCTGAGATCCAGATCGTGTGTGGTGGAGTTGACCAGCTCGATGAACTCATCGTCAGCCGTGTCGCGAATGCCGTCGCGATTCGCGTCGCCGGCAAGCCCGTCTGGTGGGTCGGCGAGGATTTCATTGATCACGACGTCGCGGAGGGCACTGCCGCCGATCGTGAGTGTTACTGGATTGCTCTGTACGCCGTCGGCCGTGACGGTGAGTGTGCTCGTTCCCGCGCCGCGCAGCTCAGCAGGCACCAGCACATGGATCTCATCCAGTCCGGGCAGAACGCTGCTGGCTATAGTTTCGACGGTGACGGGCTGACTGTTGACCGCGGCGGTTACGTTGCCCGCGCGCGATACGCCGGTTGCAAAGATCGACAAGCGCAAACGGCCGTTGGCAGGATCAAATGGACCAGCAGTGTGCGCGTCGGAGTCGAGAATGATCGCCTCGCCGGCGCCATCGCCGTTGCCGGTGAAGATTCCGGGTGCGCCGCCGGCGATCAGCGCCGTCGCTTTCGCAGTGAAGCTGTCGGAGTTTGAAACGATAACCTCCGCTGGTCCAGCCGCCAGTCCTTCCGGCACCACGAAGATAACCTCATCGGGACTCGCGTAGAAAATTCGAGCCGCCTGGCCGTTGACCTTCACGGTCGTCCCGGCAAGCGCCGCAGGCGGATTCGCTGAAATCTGTGTTTCCGTGCGAAACGCGAGTGCACTTCCGCGCAGGGTCGCGATACTCCCGGGAGCGAGTGTCGCCGGTTGCGCGGGTTCGTTGCCTAGAGCGGCGGCGTTCAAAACGGCGGCCACGCCAAACTGCGGCCGTGGGATCAGCGAAGCAAGATAGATCTCGTTGTTGTTGCCGAGATCGTTGTCGGGGGCTGGTCCGGAGAGCGATCGGGGAAAGCTGAACGCTACGAGGCTGCCGTCGAAGTTGAGCGATGCGACGACCCCGGCGGTGGCGCCCGCAGGCGCGTTGGTTACTTGTTGTGTTTGTCCACTCGGAATGTCGTAAACATAAAGCTCGACGCTTCCATCGCTCGCATTCGTCACTCTTCGGCGCGTTGCGAAAGCGACGCGTTTTCCGTCGCCGCTGATGGTCGGTTGCAGTGCGACATCGACCGATCTCGATCCGAGTCGCGTAAGCTGCCGGATCGTGTTTTCGCGCTCGTCGTAGAGAAAAACCTGCGATTGGTTGGGCGCGACTTCGGCTGCGTAAACGAAACGTAAGCCGTCGTTGCTCACGGCGCGGCCGGTGGTGATCGACACTCCAGGCACATCGGCCGCTATAACACGGCTCGTTTTGGTTTTTAGATCGCGGGAAACGAGATCAGCGCCTCGTTGATAGTAGAGGCGCGAACCGTGGCCGCTGAGCTTTGGATTTGAGCCTTCAGTTAAATGCGAGATGGCGCCTATTGCGACGTCGTACAGGAGGAGATTTCCCCTCGACGTGAAGGCCACTAAACTTCCGTCACTCATGATCGAAGGCTGAGAATTTCCGTCGCTGAGGCGTGTTTCGCTTGCGCCCGGCGAAGTGTGTGTGATCTGTCGCAGGCCTGAAACTGTCGCTATGAAGATCTCCGAATTGCGATCGGCGTTCTCGCCCAGCAAGTCTTCCGTTGACGCAAACGCAACCACGCTACCGTCGCTTGATAACGCAGGCGAAACAACGCGCGTCGAGCCAATATCCGTAAACGCCGGCGGGTCAGCCCCGACATTCGCCCGAACAGCGTGAAACGAACTGTCTAAACCACTCCCGAGACTCGGACCACCAGCCGCGAGGTCCGCTGACGATTCAAACACCACGACGCGCCCATCATCGCTCAGCGACGGATTCAGGTTAACCGCCTGATCTGCCGTATGCGTCAGACGCACCACGCTCGAACTCGACCTGGTTTTATGTGCAGTGAAAAAGAAAACGGCGCCGAGCAGAAAAACGGCTGTGAGGAAACATGCTTTGAGTCGAAGCATAGTGAGGTTGCTCCTTATTAAGTTTGGCCGCGAATTCTACACGCCGCAAACAAAACTGTCTACTGTGCTATTTTAAGGGCCATGAAAATCCTCATCAGCGGTTCCCACGGACTGGTCGGTAAAGCTCTCGTCAGATCGCTCGTCGAAGACGGTCACGAAGTGGTCCGCCTCATTCGCCGTGGCCACACCATCGGCGAACTCCAGATCGAGTGGCACCCAAACCAGGGCCGCATCGACGCTCAACATCTCGAAGGCTTCGCAGCCGTCGTTCATCTCGCCGGCGAGAGCATCGCGAGTGGTCGTTGGACCGGCGAAAAGAAACGATCGATTCGCGACAGCCGCGTAAAAGGCACAACCCTGCTCAGCGAAGCGATCGCGGAGTTGTCTCGTCCGCCCGCTGTTTTCATCTCCGCTTCCGCAATCGGTTACTACGGCAATCGGGGCGACGAGGAATTGACTGAAACAAGCCCGCCGGGAAACGACTTTCTGGCGTCTGTGTGCGTCGAGTGGGAA
>DASUOZ010000288.1:0-4287 GCA_036276375.1 Pyrinomonadaceae bacterium
GTTACTTCAAGGTCATTGCTACCCCAAAACACTACGCCGTCCACAGTGGACCTGAACCTGAACGTCACGCCTTCGATGCCATCGCTTACGAACGCGATCTGCGAGAAACGTATCTTCCGGCGTTCCGCGCCACGATCCTTGAAGGCAAGGCTGTTTCGGTGATGTGTGCCTACAACCGAACAAACGGCGAACCGTGTTGCGCCAACAAACGATTGATGCAGGACATTCTGCGTGACGAGTGGGGCTTTGATGGTTTTGTTGTTTCTGACTGCGGCGCGATTTACGACATTTGGAAGTTTCACAAGTTTGTGCCGGCAGAAATGGAAGCTTCAGTGCTCGGGGTCAAGGCGGGCACCGATCTGACCTGCGGTGAGGAATACAAAACGCTGGTCCAGGCGGTGAAGCAGGGATTGATTACTGAAGCTGAGATCGATACGGCCGTGAAACGTCTCCTGACCGCGCGCTTTCGGTTGGGCCAGTTTGATCCGCCGTCGCTGGTTCCTTACTCCCAAATTCCGTTTTCGCAGAACGACACTGACGAACATCGCCAGCTCGCGCGGCAGACCGCGCGCAAGTCGATCGTGCTTTTGAAAAACGCGAATAATACGTTGCCGTTGAAGAAGGACCTGAAGAGCATCGCCGTTGTTGGTCCAAACGCGGATTTGCCGGAAGTGCTGTGGGGTAACTACAACGGTAACGCCTCAGTCCTGACCACACCGCTCGCCGGAATCAAGAACGCAGTCTCAAGAAATACGAAAGTCACGTATGCGCTCGGATCCACGCTCGCCGGTGAACCCGTAGTTCCCGTGCCCGCTTCGGCTTTGACTGTTGATGGACGCGAGCCGGGCGTGAAAGCGGAGTATTTCAACAACCAGGAGCTGCGTGGTCCAGCGGTAACTGTCCGCACGGATCCGCGCATTGATTTTGATTGGGGACGTTACAACCCGACGCCGCAGTTGACGGGAAACCATTTTTCCGTTCGCTGGACCGGCAAGCTCACGCCGCCGGAATCGGGCAACTACACACTCGGGTTCACGGCCGACGATGGCGCAAGACTGTATCTCGACGGCAAACTGTTGGTTGAGGCGTGGACCAGTAATCCCAACAAGACCGTCACGAGAGAAATTGCTCTCGAAGCGGGTCGCAGTTACGACCTCCGGATGGAGTATTTCCAGTACCAACGCGAAAACATCGCCAAGCTGGTTTGGTCGTATCCACGAATGACCGAGCGGTTGATTGAAGAGGCGGTGAAAGCGACGCGGGAATCAGACGTAGCCGTTGCGGTGCTGGGTATTTCAGCGAGGCTCGAGGGCGAAGAGATGAACGTACCGCTCGAGGGATTTCGCGGCGGCGATCGAACAGATATCTCGCTGCCGAGATCTCAGGAGACGTTGTTGAAAGCTCTGGTCGCGACCGGCAAACCCGTGGTTGTGGTGTTGCTGAGTGGCAGCGCGGTGGCGGTTAACTGGGCCAATGATAACGTGCCCGCGATGCTGGCGGCGTGGTATCCCGGCGGCGAAGGCGGAACCGCGGTAGCGGATGTTTTGTTTGGTGATTACAACCCGGGCGGACGTTTGCCGGTGACGTTTTATAAATCGGTGGACCAGCTGCCTCCGTTTACGGACTACAGCATGGAGGGCCGCACGTACCGCTACTTTAAAGGACAGCCGCTCTATCCCTTTGGCTACGGGTTGAGCTATACAAAGTTTGTCTACAGCGATCCGCGGTTTGAGTCGAAGACAGTAAAGGCTGGAGAACCCGTTAAACTAACTGTCGACGTAACGAATGCCGGCGAGCGGGAAGGCGACGAAGTGGTCCAGTTGTATCTGACTGACGTAGCGGCATCGGCGCCGGTGCCGATTCGCACGTTGGTTGGTTTTGATCGCATTTCGCTGCGCCCGCGAGAAAAGCGCACGGTGACGTTCACGATCACACCGCGGCAGATGTCGTTAATCCACAACAACGGCAAACGTGTGATCGAGCCGGGTGAGTTTTCCATCAGCGCCGGCGGTGGGCAACCAGGCGTCGCGACCGTATCGAAGGCGAGCTTTACTGTTTCTGGGAGCACTCTCGAAGTCACCGAGCGATGAGAGCCACAAAGAGGCACAAGAAACACAAGATGTTTAAGGAGACTGTCTTGTGGTTTTTGTGCCTCTTGTGCCTCTTTGTGGCCCCGGTTGCGCACGCGCAGGTCCTCGGCGACCCCGTTGATGTTAGTCCCGATTTTCAACGCCTCGAGAACGTCTACTTTATCGGCAGTCGTGTTACTTCGTTCGACACGACGACGGGCCAGGGCACTTTGCAGTGGGACCGTTACTTACGTAACACGACTCTTTCCTTCAACAAGATTGACGTCGGGTTCACGCGCGGTCGCTCCACTGAATTTCCGGGCACCGAATACGATCAGGATCCGGTTCTGCCTTTCGAGATCAGCTTTGTAACCCCGCGAACGATACGTCTGCGTCTCACCACCCGCGCAGTTCCGCTGAGCGCTCCGTCCAATGGCGGCGAATCGTTGATGCTTGCCGGCCCCGTTGCGAAGGATAGTTCCTGGCGCGTCGAACAAAACGATCGCGAAATCGTCTACACCGGCGCTCACGGCCGTGTCCGCATCATCAAGCAACCGTGGCACATCGAAATCTACGACGCGCGCGGACGCCTGCTCACGCGCACGCAAAACATCGGCGATCCGGCGACGTTCTTCGCTCCGATTCCGTTTTCGTTTGTGCGTCGCGCAAACGACATCACGCGCCGCATCGCCGCGACTTTTGAGCTACAGCACGACGAAAAGATCTTCGGTTGCGGCGAGTCTTTCACGCGCTTTAACAAGCGCGGGCAACGAGTCGTGATGTCTACGCGCGACGGCATGGGCTCGCAGAGCGAGCTCATGTACAAGCCGATCCCATTCTTTTTAAGCAGCAACGGGTATGGAATGTTCGTGCACACGAGTGCGCCGCTGACGTTCGACTTCGGCAGGTTCTTCGACGCGCACAATGTGATCTACTCAGGCGACGAGAACCTTGACCTGTTCGTGTTTCTCGGCGAACCGAAAGACATTCTTTCCGAATACACCGCGTTGACCGGTCGCAGTCCGGTGCCGCCGCTGTGGTCGTTTGGGTTTTGGATGAGCCGCGTCAGTTACAACTCGGCGGCCCAGGTGCTTCAGGTGGCCCAACAACTGCGATCGCACCAGGTCCCCACTGACGTAATCAATCTCGACATCGGCTGGTTTGAAACTGAATGGCGCGGCGACCTGCGTTTTTCAACTTCGCGTTTCCCCGATCCGGCAAAGATGCTTGCAGATCTGAAGCAGCAGGGTTTTCACATCAGTCTGTGGCAGTACACCTACTTCACCAGCAAGAATGATTTGTGGAAAGAGATGGTGTCGCGCGGGTATCACGTCAGGAACGAGGGCGGTCAACTTCCGTTCGAAGACGCGACGCTCGACGTGAGTAATCCTGAAGCAGTGAAGTGGTATCAGAGCAAACTGCGAGATCTATTGAAGCTGGGCGTCGGCGCGATCAAGGTGGACTTCGGTGAAGGCGCGCCGTTGACGGGCCAATACGCTTCGGGACTAAGCGGCTGGTACGAGCACAATCTCTATCCACTGCGTTACAACAAGGCAGTAGCCGACGTCACCAAAGAAGTGACCGGCGACAACGTGATTTGGGCGCGCAGCGCGTGGGCCGGCAGTCAACGTTATCCGTTGCATTGGGGTGGAGATGCGGAGAATACAGATTCGGCGATGGCCGCTGAGTTGCGCGGCGGTTTGTCGTTCGGACTTTCGGGTTTCACTTACTGGAGTCATGACGTTGGCGGGTTTGTGCAACGTGCGCCACGCGATCTGTATCGGCGCTGGTTGGCTTGGGCCATCCTAAGCTCGCATACGCGGGCGCACGGCGTACCACCGCGAGAGCCGTGGGAATACGACGCGGCGCTGACGGAAGATTTTCGTAAGGCGCTCGGTTTGCGCTACGCGTTGATGCCGTACATCTACGCGCAGGCGAAGGACTCATCGGCGCGCGGTTTCCCGATGATCAGGCCGCTGTTCTTCGAGTTTCCAAATGATCCCGGCTCGTGGCTCATCGACGACGAGTACATGTTTGGATCTGATTTGCTGGTGGCGCCGATGTTCACGAACGGCGAACGGCGCAAGGTTTATGTGCCGCCGGGTAACTGGATTGATTATCAAAGCGGGCGTGTTTATGCGGGCGCTAATTGGCACGACATTCCGGCAGGTCAAGTTCCGGTTGTGTTGCTGGTTAAGGACCACTCAGTCATACCGCA
>DASUOZ010000289.1:0-3176 GCA_036276375.1 Pyrinomonadaceae bacterium
CAAAACTCTACGCGCGCTCGCTGGTGTGGGCGGCCGACGTGTCGAGCCGCCCGCGTTCACAAGCACTGATGTTGAGCATGTTCGATGCTCGCAGTCTGGAGGAGAGAGTGATGCGCTTGACCCACAACCACAAGACATTGAGCCCACAGACAGCCAGAGCAATAGCGTCAATCACGCTGTCGGCACTATGCGCGGCCGCGGTCGCGCTCTCGTTGTTTTCATTTGAATTGAAAACGGAAGCGCGCGCGGTATTAACTCCGCCAACGCCCACACCAATCGATAACACCACGCGAACCACGCCCGCGGAAACAATCGCGCCCCAGCACCCGACGGCGGAAACACAACAACCGCAACAGCCGCGGCAACCAACTGGTGAAACTCGTCTCGATACCGCGGACGCCCAACAACGCGCGGAGTCGGCCTGCCAAGCGGGTCGCAACGGCGAGGTCGAAAAGATCCCGGCGCTCATCGCCATGCTGGCAGACGACACCAGGACTGACCTGATCCACTGCTGGAGCTCGGGTCGCTGGAGTCCGGCGCTCGAAACGTTCAAGCAACCATCACCCGGCGAACAGGCCGCCATCGCGCTCGCCTCGATGGGCCGCGCCGCTTTTCTGCCGTTGACGAATCAGCTCGACAGCGGCAACGCAACGGTTCGTCGCAACGCCGCCTGGGCCATCGGCGAGTTGACCAACATGCTCGGCCAACGCGACGCTGCTGTCCCGCGACTCATCTCGCTTTTGACAGACGGCGATCCGTGGGTGCGAATGGCGGCCGCGCGCGCGTTGGGCGAACTGCGACATCGCAGTGCGGTCCCGGCATTGATCGCTAACCTCGCAGACGACAACGCGCGGGTGCGCGAACTGGCGATTTGGGCGCTGAGCGAGTTGAAAGACAGGAGTGCCGTCTTAGCACTCTGCAATGTGCTGTTGGCGGATCTCTCGGCGGAAGTGAGACGTGGCGCTGCGGAAGCTCTCGGTGAGATTCGCGATGCCCAGGCACTGCCGTTTTTGCGACAGGCGCTCAAGGATCCGGCTGTCCAGGTCCGCGCTGAATGGGCCATCAGCGAGATCGAAGGTGACTGACGATGCTGAACTCCAAAGCCATTCCCTTGCTCATTTGTTTGCTCGCGCTGCCGGTCGCGGCGCAACAGAAGCCGGGGACGCTCAAGCTCAAGCCCCACACGTTTCAAAGCTTCAAGGACGAAAAAGTGGAGTCGGAATTCGGCACGCTACTCGTACCGGAGAAGCGTGGCGACGCCAACAGTAACTTGATCGAGCTCGCTTTCGTGCGGTTCAAGAGCACGGCACAGAATCCGGGCCCGCCAATTGTCTACCTGGCGGGTGGTCCGGGCGGCTCGGGCATTGGCGCCGCGGGCGGATCGCGTTTTCCGTTGTTCATGGCGTTGCGCGAGATTGGCGACGTGATTGCTTTCGATCAGCGCGGTACCGGTTACTCGAAACCGAATCTCGGCTGTTACGAACGCCTCGCCCTGCCGCTCGATGTCGCGCCTGCGCGCGCCACCCTCTTGGAAGAGTTGCGCAAGCACGCACGCGGCTGCATCGAATACTGGCGCGACGTTCAGCGCGTGGATCTAACGGGCTACAACACTAACGAAAGCGCCGACGATCTCGAAGACCTGCGCAAAGCGCTCGGCGCGAAACAGATCAGTCTCTGGTCCATCAGTTACGGAACGCACCTCGCACTCACGACGATTCGACGCCATCCGCAGAGTATTCACCGTGCGATTCTCGCGGGCACTGAGGGTCCGGATCACACGTACAAACTTCCGAGCAACGTACAAAAACACCTTGAGGATCTCGCGGCGCTGGTCAAAGCGGACCCGGAGCTCGGCAAAGAGATTCCCGACTTTCTCGGCCTGATGAAGTCAGTCTTCGATCGTCTCGACGCTCAGCCTCAGACCGTAGAAGTCACTGATCCGCGCACGAAACAGAGAGTCAAAGTCATCGTCAACAAGTTCGTTTTGCAGTACCTCATCGCCAATAACATCGGCACCACCGTGACTGCGAATTTTCCGGCGTTTGTCTATCGCGCGTCGAAAGGCGACTTCACCAACCCGGCACAAGTGTGGCTGAGTATTTCACAGCAGGGCGCCGGCTCCGCGATGTCTTACATGATGGATTGCGCCTCCGGCCAGACAGCCGCACGACTCGAACGCATAGCGCGCGAGGCGAAAGACACGCTGCTCGAAGACATCTCCAACTTTCCATTTCCGGATATTTGTGAAGCGTGGAAAGCTCCGGACCTCGGCGATCAGTTTCGTTCACCCGTCACGTCGAGCGTGCCGGTACTGTTCATCAGCGGAACGCTGGACGCCCGCACGCCGGTGACCAACGCCGAGGAATATCGAACCGGTTTCGCAAACAGCACGCACATGATCATCGAGGGGGCGGTTCATAGCGATCCGCTGTTTCTCTCGTCACCGAAGATCAAAGACGGGATGCTCGAGTTTCTTAAGGGCCAGCCGGTGACGGTCACGAAAATATCGGCGCCGCCCATGAAATTCGCCCCACTACTCCCGCAGAAACCCTGAGCAAAATAGCAAAAGGTGGAATTGCATTGCGAAAAATGGTATAAGCAACGCACCCCGTTTGCTCCGTCAGTAAGCCCCTCTTGCAAAACCCCCCGTGCGCGTTGCGGTACGTCCTGATCAAGGGGACCTCTATGTTCAAAAAGCTCATCGTTCCCGCCGTGCTGGTAGTTTCCATCGTGTTTGCGAGTCCCGTTTTGGGCCAGACCCGATTGCCCAAAGACTTCGCCTCTTCGAAGTCGTCCAGCTCAGAATCCAAACGCCTGTACAACGAGGGAGTGAAGTACGCACTGGCGGGTCTGTTTGCGCAGGCCGCGCAAATTTTTCAACAGGCGCTTAAACTCGATCCGGAGTTTGCCGATGCTCACTTTGCGCTCGGTCACGCCTACTACGATATGGGTCGCTGGCAGAATGCGATCGACAGTTTCAAGCGCGTACTCGAACTGAATCCCCAGGATCTCGAAGCTCAGGATCGACTGGAACAGGCCCGCGACATGTTGGCCCGCGAAAGCGTAAAGAAGCAGTCGCCGACGCAAAGTTCCGGGCCGGCTAAGCCTGAACCATTGCGCCAACCCGTCGCCGAAAAGATCGCTCTGAACGTCAAAACCGAAACACCTCCTGCGGC
>DASUOZ010000290.1:0-3061 GCA_036276375.1 Pyrinomonadaceae bacterium
GACAGCTTACGCCGACACTGATGCGGCGATCGCTGCGATCAATGAAGCTGGCATCAATCACTACCTGCTCAAACCATGGGATCCGCCGGAAGAAAATCTGTATCCAGTGCTCGACGATCTGCTGGACGACTGGCAGGCGAATGTGCGACCGCCGTTCGAAGGCATTCGTGTGTTGGGTAATCGCTGGTCGCCGGAGTCGCACAACATCAAAGACTTCCTCGCGCGCAACCACGTTCCGTATCAGTGGCTCGATATCGAAACGGCCGATACCAACACAGAAGTGCAGGCGCTGGTCGAACTGCTCGACGAAGAAGAGAAACAGTCGCTGCCGCTGGTTATCTTTTCCAACGGTTTGCGTCTGCGCCGTCCACCCGTAAATGAAATCGCGGAAAACGTCGGACTCAGAACCCGCGCCGCCGAGGCCTTCTACGATCTGGCAATCGTTGGTGGTGGTCCAGCGGGACTCGCCGCGGCGGTTTACGGCGCCAGCGAGGGTTTACGCACGGTAATGGTCGAGCGCGAAGCGCCGGGCGGACAGGCAGGCATGTCGAGTCGCATCGAGAACTACCTCGGATTTCCCAGCGGACTGAGCGGCGGCGATCTGGCGCGTCGCGCCGTGGTCCAGGCTAAACGTTTCGGAGTGGAAATACTCTCCGCGGAAGCTACCGCCGTAAAACTTGAGGGTCCATATCGTTTGCTGCAACTCGCTGACGGAGAAACGTTGAGTTGTCACGCGTTGCTCGTCGCGACCGGCGTAGAATGGCGCAAGCTGAACGCGCCCGGCATCGAACGTCTCACCGGTGCAGGCATCTACTACGGCGCGGCGATGACTGAAGCGTTGAACTGCAAAGACGAAGACGTGTTCGTCGTGGGCGGCGCCAACAGCGCCGGACAGGCGGCCATGTACTTCTCGAAGTACGCGCGCCGCGTCGTGATGCTGGTGCGCGGATCGTCGCTTTCCGCTTCGATGTCGCAATACCTGATCGACCAGTTGAAGCAGACACCCAACATTCAAATCGAATACAACACGAGGGTGGTCGAGGCCCACGGCAACGATCATCTCGAAGCAGTTTCGATTCACTGCGCGACCACCGACGAGGCCAACGAGGTACCGGCAAACGCGCTCTTTATCATGATCGGCGCCGCTCCAAACACCTCCTGGCTCGCAGACGTCGTCGAACGCGACGAGCTCGGGTTCATACTTTCCGGTTCGGATCTCATACGCGAGGGAAAACGTCCGCAGGGCTGGCAGTTGGACCGCGATCCCGGTTTACTCGAAACAAGCGTGCCGGGCATTTTTGTAGTTGGCGACGTGCGACACGGATCGGTGAAGCGCGTGGCTTCCGGTGTCGGCGAAGGCTCAGTCGCCGTTTCGTTCGTGCATCAATACCTCAGCAAGGTGATCTGACGATGGAAGATACACGTCTGGAAGGTGTCGGAGTGCCTGTTCCCGTTTCGGGCGTGGTGGATCGGGAGATCGAAACGGGCGGTTCGCCTGCAGACCGAGTCGAAGCGCTGCGGCGCGTGCACGTGTTTGCCGATCTGCCTGACGATCAGTTGCAGTGGTTTGCCGCAAATACAGACGAGGTGCGTCTCTCGATCGGAGATGTCCTGTTCCAGAAAGGCGCGCCCGCCGACATCATGGCCATTTACCTCGAAGGTGAGGTGCGCGCGTATCGCGACGACCAGGCCCACGACGGTTACGTCTACATCGCGCGGGCGGGCGAGCCCAATACCGAAGTGAGTGGCAAACTTCCCTTCTCCCGCATGACGCAGTGGACCGCCACGGGACGCGCCGTTACGCCGATGCGTGTTTTGAGATTTCCGGTTCGTCTGTTTCCGGAGTTGTTTCAGCGTATGCCGGTGCTGACGGAACGTCTGGTTGGCATCATGAGCGATCGCGTGCGCGACGTGACCACCGCCGATCAGCAACGCGACAAGTTGATTGCTTTGGGAAAACTCTCGGCCGGACTGGCCCACGAGCTCAACAACCCGGCCGCCGGCGCAACCCGCGCGGCAAACGATTTGATAACCGTCCTGACGGAACTGCGTGCCGCGGATTTGCGGCTCTGCCGCCATAACCTGACCGCCGAGCAACACACCGCGCTTCGTTCCTTCGAAAATCAGGCGATCGAACACACGGCCACAGCCGCGCAACTCAACTCGCTCGAACAAAGCGATCTCGAAGACGCGCTCACCACCTGGCTTGAAGATCACGGCATTGCCGAGCCGTGGAAACTTGCTAACAACCTCGTCGAAGCCGGCATCGACGCCAACGCTCTCGAAGAGATGCTGAAACAAGTCGGACAAAGCGCTTTCGGCGACGTGCTGGTTCGCGTCAGCGCACAACTCGCAGCCGCAAAACTGGCACGTGAAATCAAAACCGGCACGGCGCGCATCTCCGAGCTCGTCGGCGCGATCAAGGAATACAGCTACATGGACCAGGCGTCGGTCCAGGAAGTGGACATACACAAAGGTCTGGAGAGCACACTGCTGATCCTGAAGTACAAGTTGAAAAAGAAGAACATCGTGTTGACGCGCGAATATGACGAAGACCTGCCGCACATCAAAGCATACGGCAGTGAGCTCAATCAGGTATGGACCAATCTAATAGTTAACGCCGTAGAGGCGATGGGAAACGGCGGCAGCCTGAAGGTGCGAACCAGAAAAGAACCGACCGACGTCATGGTTGAGATACGTGACAACGGTTCGGGCATTCCCGATTCCGTCAAAACGCGCATCTTCGAGCCGTTCTTTACGACGAAGCCGGTCGGTGAAGGAACGGGATTGGGATTAGACGCCGTCGCGCGTATCGTTCGCCGCCACCGCGGCAACATTCGCTTCGAATCCAAACCCGGCGATACGTGTTTTCAGGTGCGATTGCCGTTCGAAATTTAGGAGCCACAGACGAACACGGACAACACGGACAAACCTTACTAGGATTCAGTCCGTGTGATCCGTGTTCGTCCGTGGCCCGTCTTTGCGTCCACCTGGATTCGCGCGTACGGGAGATTTACAATGCGGGGGTAACCGAAGTAAGTCCCGATCCTAAAACCAACTG
>DASUOZ010000291.1:0-3472 GCA_036276375.1 Pyrinomonadaceae bacterium
CGACGCGGCTGGTCCACTTCGTTCGTGTGCATCAACGTTGGTCGAACTGGAAGGACGCGCCGCCGCATCACCCAAAGAAGCACTGGAGCAGATCGCCCAATCGTCTGCCACTACGGCCCACGACGTACAACTCATCACCGAAGCGCGGCAAAGACACGCGCTGCCACCCGGCGCCGCCGCGCCCGCTCTCTTTCATTTGATCGAATTGGCCCACGCGATGTGGGCCCGCGCCGCTCAACTAAAGTGAGGCGATCGAAATGAATCCCTTTGATCTTCGCGGTCCGGAGTTTCTACTCTTCTTCTTCGTATTGAGTGTGCTTGCGCTTATCGCCCTCGTGGTCACGCGCAAGCTGGCCGAGTCGTCGGCCGCACCGAAACTTGATCTCTCCGATCCGTATCTGATCGCATATCTGCGTGGCGCGGAACCGGAAACGCTGCGGGTTGCGGCCGTTTCGCTGATCGATCGCGGCTTACTCGTCGCGAGCGGAACACAGCTCAAAACACCAGACAACACTTCGGCGGAGGCAGTGCGCCGGCCGATTGAGAAAGAGTTACTGCGCAGGTTCAAACGTGCTGACGAGGCAACGGCCATCTTTGACGATTCCCGTTTGAAAGCGACGTGCAAGCCCTACGAGCAAACACTGAAGCACGCGGGCCTGCTGCCGAGCGAATCTATCGTCGGCGCGCGTTGGACGCGGTTGTTGATTGTGTGTGCGGTCCTGGGCGGCGTCGCAGTCGTGAAGATTCTGATCGCACTCGAACGCGGGCGTACCAACGTTTGGTTCTTGATCATCCTGGCGGTCGTGGCGATGTTGCTCGCGGCTAAGATCTCGTTTCCGCGGCTGACGGAGAGCGGTAAAGCGATGATCGCGGACCTGCAAAACCTGTACGCCGGGTTGAAAGATCGCTCTCTGTTTCTACGCACGGGCGGCACGACGATCGAGCCGATGATGCTGGCGGCGGTGTTTGGAGTCGGCGCGTTGGAGAGTGCTGATTTCGCCTTTACGCGAGTGCTTTTCCCGCGGGCCCAGGCGGCGGCGGAGTCGACCTCGACGTGCGGTTCGTCGACCGCGGGCTGGTACGACGCGTCATCCTGTGGCAGCTCGTGTGGCGGTGGCTGTGGCGGCGGTTGCGGTGGCTGTGGAGGATGAGATGAACGCGGATCGTTTTGGCCTTGGTTGGCGGCCGCTGCTGGCAGCCGGCATTCTGGCGAACCTCGAACGCATCGACATCGTCGAGGTGATTGCAGACGACTACTTTCGCGCGTCCAGGCCTGAGCGACGCGCGTTACGAACGCTCGCCGCGCAGACGCCGATTACGTTGCACGGCGTATCGTTGGGATTGGCTTCGGCGGTTCCGGTTGAACCACGACGATTGAACGACATGGCGCGGCTGTGTGATGAAGTCTCGCCGCGGTTCTGGTCCGAACATCTCGCTTTCGTACGCGGCGGCGGAATCGAGCTCGGTCACCTCGCCGCGCCACCGCGAACTGAAGCCACGATCGCAGGGACGATCGCAAATCTCTCGCGCGCGAAACAGATCGTCGGTGTCGCACCGCAAGTTGAGAATGTCGCCACGCTGATCGATCCGCCGGGAAGCGATCGCGACGAAGCCTCATGGCTGTCCGCGATCGTTCGTAACTCGGAAAGCACGATTCTGCTCGATCTGCACAACCTGTACGCGAATGCGTTGAACTTCAACTTCGACGCGCACGATTTTCTGGCGCGAATACCGGCGGAACGGATATCGACCATTCATCTCGCCGGCGGAAAGTGGATCGGCCGTCACGGCGCGGAGCGTTTGCTCGACGATCATTTGCACGACGTTCCCGATCCCGTTTACGACCTCCTCGAAGCCATCGCCGCCCGCGCACCGCAACCGCTCACGGTCATCATTGAACGTGACGGCAACTTTCCCGCGATCGAGTCGCTACTGGCCCAACTCGATCGCGCCCGTCAGGCAGTTGCTCGCGGCCGCGCCTGCGCAATCACACACGAGGTTGCGGCATGAGCGAATCACGGCTGGAAAATTTTCTCGCCAGAATCTACGTTGACCAGACCGCGCGCGAGAAGTTTCTCGCCGATCCACGAGGCGAGGCGCTTCGCGCCGGACTGGCGCCACACGAGATCGAACAGCTCGTCAACATCGACCGCGACGGCCTCGAACTATTTGCACACAGCTTAGAGCACAAAAAGGGCACGCAAACATGGACATAAAACGAATCACCACCCCTGACGCACCCAAGCCTGCCGGCCACTATTCACAAGCCACCGTCTACAACGGCCTCGTCTTCGTTGCCGGCCAGCTTTCAATCGATCCCGCGACGGGCGAACACAAGACCGGCTCGATCGAGGAACAGACCGAACTGGCCCTGAACAATGTGCACGCCATTCTTCAGGCCGCGGGCAGCGATTGGAGCCGCGTGCTGAAAATGACGGTCTTCGTCGCTGACATCAACCTCTGGGACGCCGTCAACAAGGTCTACGGAAGAATACTCGGCGAGCATCGACCGGCCCGTGCCGTCATCCCTACGGGGCCGCTGCACCACGGGTTTCTGATCGAAATTGACGCCGTGGCGGCGACGGACGAGAAATAAGGTCTTGTAAAGCACGCGGTTTTTTTTTACTGTAGCCAGCCCATGAGCTTCCCCATTTCTGGAGCCCCGCTGCAACCACCAGCCGACGGTGGGCGCTTGATTGTTCTGACCGCGCCACTCACCGAAGCTATCGATCACGCCGGTTATTTCATACAGATGGCGATGGCGTCATTGCCAATCTGGATGGAGGGCGTCATCAACCGGAAGTATCCCAAGTGGCGCGACGTCGAGCACAACGACGACGGTTCGGCGCGTTACATGCCCGCCGGTGTGCGACTGGTCGAGAAGTCGCTGCAACGCGAGTACAGCAACGACGACATCGTCGCGTGCTTTCCGGATGATCTGCCGAAGTTCATCGGGCCACGGACCCGCGTCGTTGCCGTGTCGACTCACAATCCGCTCGGCGTGACGTTCGCCGCCGGCGTCTACACGTCGATCTTTGGTTCGTCGAAGATGCCGATCAACTCGCACTACTCGCGACAGTTGTTTGCGCAGATCAAGTCGAGCCCGTACCGCGAGAATTTCAAGGTGATCGTCGGCGGCTCGGGCGGCTGGCAAATCATTCAGACAGACACTTACGAGGAACTGAGCGTCGACTGCGTTGTTGAAGGCAGAAGCGAGTCGGTCGACACGCTCGAGCTGTTTCGCAAGGCGATCGACGGCGAGGAACTGCCGCGACGTTTGGAGGTCAAACATCCGCTCGAACGCGAAGCAATCCTGTTTCCGGACACGCGCACGACGTTTGGTGTGGTCGAGATGACCACCGGTTGCGGCCGTCGTTGTAAGTTTTGCGTGCCCGATCTGAACCCGCAGATCGACCTGCCAAAAGAGAAGATCATGGACGCCGTACGCGCCAATGTCCGCAACGGCAACAAA
>DASUOZ010000292.1:0-2593 GCA_036276375.1 Pyrinomonadaceae bacterium
GCATCTGCCGTGCGTACGAACGCCGTGAAGCTGACGTCGTTCATTTCCACGCTCGCTTCGGCATCCGACACCGCGCGGCAGGGTGAGATCGAGCTGATGGATCCCGAGCAGGGGCAGTTGCTGCCGATGGAGATCACTGCCCGCGAGGTTTTGGATGAAGCCGGGCAGGTTACGGCGGTCGTTTCGATTCTTCACGACCTGACTGAGATTCGCGAGCTTGAACGCCGGCGTGTCGAACAGCAGCTGTTCGAGTCGGAGAAACTTGCGGCGGTCGGCCGTCTCGCGGCGTCGATCGCCCACGAAGTCAATAATCCACTCGAAGCGATCAAAAACGCCCTCTACCTGATGCAGACGGGCTCTGACGTAGAACAAAATTCGCGCTTTCTCGAGATCGCGCGCAAGGAAACCGAGCGCGTCTCGCACATCATTCGCCAGATGCTCGGTTTTGCACGCCGGCCGGGCGAGGTTGACTGGGTCGACATCAACCAGTTGCTCGAAGAAACGATGGTGCTGCTCGAAAAGAAGATGCGCCAGCAGCGGATTCGCCTCACCAAGACCTTCGACCCCGCTCTGCCACAAATTCGCGCGCGTGCCGATCAACTGCGGCAAGTGTTTCTCAATCTAATCCTCAACGCGCAGCAGGCGATTGCCGGCGAAGGCGAGATAAACGTCTCTACGTCGCGTTATGAGCAGGCGTTGCAGCCGTCGATCATCGTGCAACTAAGCGATAGTGGCGTCGGTATCCCGCAAGACGATCTGACGCGTATCTTCGATCCGTTTTTCTCGACCGGCAAGAAAGGCACGGGCTTGGGTTTGTGGGTGACGCAGGACATTGTTCGCCAGCACGGCGGACGCATCGAAGTCAACAGCGACGTCGGACGGGGCACGATTTTCAGCATCGTATTGCATGTCGACTCCCCGGTTCTCGACGATAAGAAGAACGAACCGATTAGGAAATGAGTAGCTCACTCGATCAATCCGGAAACCATCGATCCCTCAAAGAGGCGGCGGGAATGCCGCTGCTGAATCACGCGCGCCTGATGGTCGTCGACGACGAAGAGAGCCTGCGTATCACGACCGCCGCGATCCTCGAAAAAGAGGGTTACACCGTAGATACGGCTTCGAGTGGCAACGAGGCCATCGCTCTGTTGGCCAACGCCGACTACGATCTCGTGCTCACCGACTTGCACATGGAAGCCGGCGAAGGGCTGATGGTGTTGAATGAGATCCGCCGCAACGCACCTTTGACCATCAGCGTCGTCTTAACGGGTTTTGCCTCGGTCGAATCAGCAATCGCCGCTTTGCAGGAAGGCGCTTACGATTACCTCGTCAAACCGTGTGACATCGAGACGATGAAACACACGATTCGGCGTGGCGTCGAACACCGCCGGCTGATGCTCGCGGAGCAAAAAGCCCGCGCGGACCTGGAGCAACTTAACCTCGATCTCGAAAAAAGAATCGAAGAACGTACCGCCGAGTTGACGCGTCTCAACGTCGACCTTGCCGAAGCGAACCGCGCCAAAGACGTCTTCCTGGCCACCCTGTCGCACGAGCTGCGCACGCCGCTGACGCCCGTCGTCGGCTGGATCAAGCTGTTGCGCACCGGAAACCTCGACTCCAAGAGCATCGCTCAGGCATTCGACGCGATCGAGCGTAACGCCTGGCTCCAGGCGCGACTGATCGATGACCTGCTCGACACGTCGCGTATCGCCACCGGCAAATTGCAATTTGAACCAAGGCCTACGGACCTGAATGTCACGGTGAAGGCGGCGATCGAGACCGTTGTCGCGATGGCGGCTTCACGCCACATCGATCTCTCGATCAATCTTGCGCCGTCCACTTTAGTCGTGTTGGGCGAGCCGGTACGGTTGCAACAGATTGCCTGGAACCTCGTTTCAAACGCGATCAAGTTTACTGACGCGGGCGGGAAGGTAACTGTGACCACCGACTCTGACGGCTGTGAAGCTCGTCTCACCGTCTCGGACACGGGCGTCGGTATCGAGCCGGATTTTCTGCCGCACGTCTTCGATCGTTTTCGACAGGCGGACGGCTCGACGTCGCGGCGTCACGGCGGGCTGGGTCTCGGTCTCGCCATCGCCGATGCACTGGCGAAGATGCACGGCGGGCGGATGGAAGCGCAGTCTGACGGCGTTGGAAACGGGGCCACGTTCACTTTCCGTATCGGTCTCGTTGCCGCGGAAAGTGTTGGCGCGGAGGAAACGGAGGCGAAGCCGCGCTCGTTGAAAGACCTGAACGTGCTCATTGTCGAGGACTCCGAAGACACCTTAACGTTGCTGAGCGCGATGTTCTCGCGCGAGGGCTCGAATGTGATTCAAGCGGCGTCGGCGAGCGCGGCTTTGGACGCGGCGTGTACGAAACCGCCGGACATCATCATCTCCGACATCGGCATGCCGGACGTCGATGGTTACGAATTCCTTCAGCGACTGAAGCAGATTCCCGGAATGGAGTGCGTTCCGGCGATTGCGATCTCGGGTTATGCAAGCGACGAGGATCGGCGGAAAGCATTGAGCGTCGGGTACCTCGATCTGATGCCAAAACCCATCAACGTGGACGCGCTTTTCGACCTGATCCA
>DASUOZ010000293.1:0-8882 GCA_036276375.1 Pyrinomonadaceae bacterium
GTGTCGCCGAGAACGTAGACGCGCAAACGCATCTCGGGATGATCGCGGCCGAAGCAAACGACTTGAAAGCAGCGGAGCGACACTTCGCCGCCGCAGCGTCGCTAGCTCCGGCCGACCCGTCAACACGGAATAATTACGGCGCGATTCTGCTGCGTCTGGGCCGAACCGCCGAAGCTCGTACGCAGTTCGAAGCGTCGCTCAAACTGAATCCCGACCAACCAGGCGCTTTAACCAATCTCGCACAGATTTATTTCGACAGCGGCCGGCCTGACGATCTACGGATGGCCCGAAATCTGTTGGAGCGCGCCGTTGCCAGGGACACAGCAGACGTCCAGATCTCTCGTGCTCTGGTCATCACTCGCCTGAAACTGGGCCAAACGTTGATCGAAGAAGGTCACCTCGACGAAGCCGTCGCCGAATTGAGCACGGCGCTGGCGTCGGATCCGGCGAACACAGGCGTGGTCCTAAGCCTGTCTCGCGCGCAGATATCGAAGAAGGATCTTCGCGCGGCCGGGCGCACTCTCGAGGGCGCGGTTGCGCGCGGATTAGACGACGCAAGGATCTATGCCGCGTTGGCGGAAGTCTATGAAGCCGACGGTCACGTCGAGAATGCCATTCCGGCAATGCGGCTGGCGGTGCAACGCGATCCGCAGAATGAGAATTATCACTTTCGTTATGGTCTGCTGCTCACAGATTCGCATGCGCCGGCCGCCGGTATTCTTCGCTTGCAGGAAGCGCTGAAGAAGTTTCCTCGTTCCGCGCGTCTGTGGTTGGCGCTGGGAATTGCTCAATTCACTTTAGGGCAGAACGTTGAAGCGGAAAGCTCCTTCAACCGCTCGCTTGCGCAGGATCCAAAAGCGGTGCCTGCACTTGCCTATCTCGGTGTGACCTACGGCGAGAGAGGCGCGTACGAAAAAGCCATCGAGTTTTATGAACAGGCGATTGCACTGAATCCGAAAGTCGCCGCGTTGCATTATCTCGTCGCGGATACGCTGCTCAAGATGTCGAACCCGGACACCGCACGCGCCGAAAAATATCTTCGCCGCGCGGTTGAGCTCGACGCGACACTGGGCGCGGCTTATCTTGCCTGGGGCCGGCTTTATGTGCGCTCAAATCGTTACGACGAGGCGGCGCCGTTGCTGCAGCGCGCAATTTCCTTACAACCTGAATTACCCGAAGCTCATTACCAACTCAGCCGCGTCCTCGTGAAATTGAAGCGGCCGGACGAGGCGAATCGCGAGCTGGAGATTTTCAAACGCTTAAGCGAGAAACAGAAGGCGCAAAACGAAAGCCGTGAGATTGTCCGCCGGCTCGCGAATGTCAGATTCTGAGAGGTCCTTTAAATGTTGTTTAGAAAACTCGTTCAACTAATATTCGTCTGGCTCCTGCTCGCCGCCACCGTGCTCGCACAAACCGGGCGTTGGTCCGAGCAGCAGGCGCGCGATTGGTACGCGCGTCAACCGTGGCTCGTCGGCAGCAACTACAACCCTGCCAGCGCGATCAACCAGCTCGAGATGTGGCAGGCAGACTCGTTTGATCCGAAAAGAATCGATCTCGAGCTCGGCTGGGCGGCAAGTCTCGGCATGAACACCATGCGCGTTTACCTGCACGATCTGCTGTGGCAGGATCCGGAGGGTTTCAAGCGCCGGCTCGATCAGTTTCTCACCATCGCCACAAAGCATCGGATCAAAACAATCTTCGTACTCTTCGACTCCGTTTGGGATCCTGATCCCAAAGCCGGCAAACAGCGCGCGCCGCGGCCGGGCGTACACAATTCGGGTTGGATGCAGAGCCCCGGTCGCGCCGTATTGCAAAACCCGTCGGAGTATCCGCGTCTCGAAGCGTACGTGAAAGGTGTTGTCGGCGCGTTTGCGCGCGATCAGCGCGTGCTCGCGTGGGACATCTGGAACGAGCCCGACAACGTAAACCCCGGCAGCTACGAAAAACTCGAACCGAAGAACAAGGTGGAACTCGTCCTGCGCCTGCTTCCTCAGACGTTCGCGTGGGCGCGTGAAGCGAACCCTCAACAACCTCTCACCGCGGGCGTTTGGAAAGGCGACTGGTCCACGCCGGAAAAGATGACTGAAATGGACCGTCTCCAGATCGAGCTCTCAGACGTCGTCACGTTTCATAACTACGACTCGCCAAGCGAATTGGAGAGGCGGATCAACTGGCTCAAACGCTACAACCGTCCCCTGATCTGCACCGAATACATGGCGCGCGGCAACGGCAGCTTCTTCTTCGGTGGTCTGATGGTCGGCAAGGTTCACAACGTCGGCATGATCAACTGGGGCTTCGTGCAGGGTAAAACGCAAACCCACCTGCCCTGGGATTCATGGGACCGTCCCTATGTGGATCGCGAGCCTTCGATCTGGTTTCACGAAGTATTTCGCAACGACGGCACACCTTACATTCCGGAAGAAGTCGAGTTCATCAAACGCATGACGGGCAAGGTGAAATCACGGTCAGCGGCGAATTAAACGTTGCGGTCAAGACGTCTCTTAATCGTTTATTTTCTTCTGGCGGCCGTCGTTGCGCAGCCTCATCTCACAGCCGCGCAAACCAGTCAACGGGCGTCGATCTCGATCGACGCGGGCAGAGTTGAAAACCGCATCAGTCCCCTGCTCTACGGACAGTTTCTCGAGTTCATGTACGAGGGCATCAAAGGCGGACTGCACGCGGAGCTGATTCGCAACCGCAGTTTCGAAGAACAGCCCAACGTTATGGGTCTGTCCCGCAATTGGGAGCGCTATCCGGACGATCGGAACGACGACTACGCACTCACGTTTCACTGGGACAATCAAGTCGCTTACCCGCCGCAGCGCAAGATCAATACCGACGCGGATGTGAACGAACACTCGTTGCGCGTTGAGGCCAGCGAGGGAGTAATTGAACGTCACGGAATCTTTCAGCCGCGCATTCCGATCAGAGCCGGCCTGGCATACCGCGGTTACGTGTGGCTCCGCACCAGCGATTACGAGGGCCACGTCACCGTGGCGCTCGAATCAGACTCGGACCAACGCCAAATCTACGCCGCCGCAAACATCCCTTCGGTCGCGAAAGGTGATTGGCGCCGGTACCAGTTTTCACTGAAGCCAACTCGCAACGATCTACTGGCACGGTTCGCGATACTTTTTCCGGGAAAAGGGAAAATTTGGATCGACCAGGTGTCGTTAATGCCCGCGGACGTCGCGCCCGGCGGCGTCCGTCGCGAGGTGTTCGACAGGATTAAGCTACTAAAGCCCGCCTTCATTCGTTGGCCCGGCGGCAACGTGGCCCAGGATTATCGCTGGTGGTGGGGAATCGGACCACGCGACGAGCGTGTCACCTGGACCAATCTCTCGTGGAAGAACGAACCGGAGCCGAGTGACTTCGGCACGGATGAGTTCATCATGTTTGCACGCGCTCTGGGAACTGAGCCGTCGATCACCGTCAACGTCGAGGGGCGCGGCGCGACTGCTGCCGAGGCGGCAGCCTGGGTTGAGTACTGCAACGGACCGGCAACTTCGAAATACGGCGCGATGCGTGCGGCGAATGGCCATGCGGCGCCGTTCGGCGTGAAGTTTTGGGAAGTCGGAAACGAGATCTGGGGCGACTGGGTACGCGGCCACTCGGATGCCGAAACCTACGCGCGTAACTACAACCAGTATGCGCAGGCAATGCGGGCGGTTGATCCGTCGATCAAGCTGATCGCAGTCGGTGACAACAACATCGACTGGAACCGCACTGTGCTGCGCGCCGCCGGGAAAAACATCGACTACCTCGCGATTCATCACTATTACGGCCGGCGTGAGATGCGCGGTGATCCGTTGAACCTGATGGCGCGGCCGCTATTCTTCGAAGGCTTCTACGCCCGCGTTGGTGAGTTGTTAGACGAGCTCGGGTTGGCAGGTCGCATTAAATTGGCGATCAATGAGTGGGGACTCGATTTGCCGACTGAGCGGCAGTACTCGATCGAACCGGCGCTCTACGGCGCGCGGCTCATGAACGTGTTCGAGCGCTCGGGCGAACTCGTCGAGATGAGCGCGGTTTCCGATCTGGTTAACGGCTGGCCCGGCGGTATCATTCAGGCCGGCCGGCATAGCGTTTTCGTTTCACCACTTTATCTGGTGAACCAGCTCTACGCCGAGCATCGCGGTGATCAGCGTCTGGCAACCAGGGTCGATGGTCCAACCTTCAACACGTCGGGCGAAGGCACAAACATTCCTTTTTTGGACGCGACTGCCAGTCGAACCGCTGATGGGAAAACCATCCTTATCAAAGCCGTGAATACAAACCGGACCAGCTCGCTGACCACAACGATCACTGTCCAGGGCGCGACTCCCGCGGCTCGAGCAGAGGTAAAAACCGTCACCGCTCCATCGTTGAATGTGGCCAATGACTTTTCGCGACCTGAGGCAGTGTTTGTGCAAACGCGAATGCTCCCGAGCGGACCTCGCTTTGTCGTCACTTTGCCGAAGCACTCGGTATCGGTCATAGTACTGCGGACGAAGTAGACAGTCTGGTAGCTAACTCCCTCGGCTATGACAACTTCCAGTTCAACCTCCGTCTCGCGCTGGGTCTACGTAATCGCTCTCAGTTACTTCGCACTGCACCTCATCACCTCAACACGATACGGCTACTTCCGCGATGCCCTTTACTATCTGGCCTGCTCCGAGCATCTGGCGTTTGGTTACGTGGACCAGCCGCCGTTGATTGCGTGGCTCGGATGGGTTGCGCGACACACTCTGGGCACGTCGCTGCCCGCTTTGATCTTTTGGCCCGCACTCGCGGGCGCCGGACGCATTGTCTTGACTGCCGCATTCGCGCGTGAGCTCGGCGCCGGCCGCTTCGGCGCCATTCTCGCCGCCGCGCTCGCAGCAACACCCGGCGTTTGGTGGGTCATCGATCATCAGTTCGCGATGAACTGTCTCGAACCACTGTTCTGGGGCGGCCTCGCTTACCTCGTCCTCCGTCTCATCAAAACACAGAATCCGAAGTTGTGGTTGGCGTTTGGTGTGATTGCGGGCGTCGGTCTGCTGGCAAAATACTCGATCGTTGTTTTTGCCACGGCGTTGCTGGTGGGGCTGTTGTTAACGCGTGAACGAAGGATCTTGTTTACACCGTGGATCCTCGCGGGCGGAGCGATCGCGATTCTGATATTTCTGCCAAACCTGATCTGGAATATTCAGCACGACTGGCCGTTTCTCGAGCTGATGCGAAACGTGCGCGCCACCGGTAAAGACGTGGTCCTGCCTCCGGGCAAGTATCTCTTGCAGCAGGTGCTGATGATGAATCCCGCCAGCTTCCCCTTCTGGTTCGGCGGGCTTCTGTTTCTTCTCTTTGCGCGTGAGGTCAGATTCGCTCGCGCGCTGGGATGGACCTTCGTGATCACGATCGCGTTCTTCATGATCACGCGCGGCAAAGACTACTACGCCGCACCCGTCTACGTGATCGTACTTGCCGCAGGCGCCGTCGCCGCCGAACGATTGCTCACTCGGCTCACTCGCACAGTCTTCGCGCGACGAAAATTGCAAGTCGCTCTAAAGGCCGCATGTTTTCTTTGGTTAGTGCTGGGTGTGGCGCCGTTGCTGCCGCTGGTCCTGCCGGTGCTGCCGATCGAAACGTTTCTTCGCTATCAGTCGCACTTACCGTTTGAAGTTGCGAAAACGGAGACAAGCTTTGTCGGTGAGAGTTTGCCGCAGTACTACGCTGATGAGTTCCCCTGGCCCGGCATGGTCGAGAAGGTGGCCCGCGTCTATCATTCACTCACGCCCGAAGAACAGAAGCGCACGGCGATCTTCGGAAACAACTATGGCCAGGCGGCGGCAATCGATTTCTTTGGACCACGGTATGGACTACCGAAAGCCATCAGTGGTCACCAGAACTATTTTCTCTGGGGCCCGCGCGATTACACCGGCGACATCGTCATCGTACTCGGCGACGACGAGGACAGCGCCCGCGAGCACTTCGAATCAGTCACCGTGGCCGCGACCCTCAACAATCCGTACGCCTACCGCTACGAAAACCGTCCCATTCTCCTGTGCCGCGGCTTGAAGTGGAACTTACAGACTGAGTGGTCGCGCGTGAAGAACTGGCGCTGAATCAGCGTGCGTTCAACACCACTGACGCCGCCGCCAGATTATCTGCCGTCGCTTTGAGAACGATTCTTCCGCGTTGTTGTTTTGACTGAACGATCGCGAGCGCCATTCCGTGAAAAGCCTTGCGCTGTTTGGCGTTGAATGGCTCGTGGCTGATCTGGTTTCCGTTATCAACGCCGGCAATCGTCCCCGGGCCACTGATCTCAAACTTTATGAGGTTATCAGCCGCCGGCACGAGTATTCCATTCTTGTCTTCGACTCTCACGGTTATAAAAGACAGATCGGAGCCGTCGGCTTTTATCACTCGCCGGTCGGGGAGCAGTACAATCCGAGCCGGCGCTTCCGCAGTTTGCACTGTGCTGGCCAGGACAATCCGACCATTCTTTCGCGAAAGCGCCTGTAAGATCCCCGGTTCAAACTCGAGGCGCCAGAATACGTGCATGTCGTCGCCCTGTTTCCGTTTTGTACCCTGTGAACGACCGTTCAGAAACAGTTCCACCTCATCGGCGTTGTTGAAGTACGCAACGACGTCGACTTTCTCACCCTGCTTCCAGTTCCAGTGCGGAAAGATGTGCAACACCGGCCTCGTGGTCCATTCACTCTGGTAGAAGTAGTACGGATCTTTAGGAAAGCCCGCGAGGTCGATGATGCCGAAATACGAACTGACCGCGGGCCAAGGAAACGGCGTCGGCTCGCCGAGATAGTCCCAGCCGGTCCAGATGTACATACCCGAAAACCAGTCGTGCTTCTTAACGAGCTTCCATTGCTCTTCGTGCCCCGCGCCCCACGGCGCGGTCGAATTGTCGTACGCGGAACACTCGTAAGCAGGCCCGAGTTTGAGAATGTCTTCCTCTTTTCTGGGCCAACGTCGAATCTCATCTGAGGGCATCGCGTAGCTGCCGCGCGTGTGCACGGAGGAATTCGTTTCGGCGCCGATGATCGGGCGACCCGGAAACATCTTCGCAAACTCCTGAAATTGGGCGTGATGGTAGTTTGTGCCGACAAGATCCAGGTCGCCTTCAGTGATCACCTTGTTGTCGCGACTGACACCATTCGTCGCTGACGTGATCGGGCGCGTCGCGTCGAGATTGCGAACGATGCCCACGAGCTCTCTACTAATAGTCCCGCCCGTCGGGTTCTTGTCCCACTGCTCCATCACCTCGTTGCCGATGCTCCAGATGAAGATGCTGGGATGATTGCGATCGCGCAGCACCATGTCTTCCAGATCTCGTTTGTGCCACTCGTCCCAATCCAGGTGATAGTCAAACTTGGTCTTCTGAATCTTCCAGACGTCGAACGCCTCGTCCATGACGATGAAACCCATTTTATCCGTCAACTCCAGCAACTCAGGAGCAGGCGGATTGTGCGAAGTGCGAATACCGTTGACGCCCATCGCTTTCAATGTTTCCAACTGCCGTTCGATCGCGCGCCTGTTCACGGCGGCACCTAACGAACCGAGATCGTGATGATTGCACACGCCGCGAATCTTCACGGGCTTGCCGTTGAGAAAGAAACCCTTTTCGACGTCGAAGCGAAACGTGCGGATGCCGAGCGGCGTCTCGTAGCGGTCGACTACCCTGCCACCCAGCGTTAATTGCGAGACGACTTTGTAGAGATAGGGACGCTCGTCCGACCAGAGGATCGGCGCTGAAACCTTCAACGTATTAGTTATCTCGACGGGCGGGATTGAGAACTCCGAAAATCTCGCGACTTCTCTTCCGGTTGCATCCAGAATGATCGTCGTTAGGCCTAGTCGTGCGGAACCGTCCGTCCTGTTATTCACTTTCGTCTTCACCACGACCGTGGCTGACTGCTCAGTGACTTCGGGCGTGGTGACGTATGTACCCCAATGTCGGATATACGCCTGATCGAGCGTAGTCAACCAGACGTTTCGATAAATTCCCGACCCGGAATACCAGCGCGAATTCGGCTGTTGCGAGTTATCGACCTTGACCGCGATCACGTTTGGCTTCGCACCGTAGACTAGATGCGGCGTTAGTTCGTATTCGAACGTGCTGTAACCGTAAGGACGCTTGCCGAGATAGTGACCGTTAATCCAGACCTCGCTGTTGCGATAGACGCCGTCGAACTCGATGAAGATCAGTTTTCCTTTAGCGCTGACGGGCAGGGTAAACGTCTTGCGGTACCAACCAAGACCGCCGGGCAGTGCGCCGCCGCCGGTGCCCGCCGGAGCCTTTTGACTGAACTCGCCTTCGATACTCCAGTCGTGCGGCAGATTGAGTTGCCGCCATTGTGCATCGCTGAAAGCGGCCTCGTGCGCACGCGCGACGTCGCCGAGATGAAAACGCCAGTTCTGATTGAACGAGACTGTTCTTCCCGGACGCGGGTTGGCGACGCAAACTGCCGTCGCGAAGAGAAACAGACAGAGGCTACCGACAAGATTTCGCTTCATAGTTTTTGTTGCCACAGGAGGTACAAGAGGCACAAAAGCGTGGTCACCGGTTAGTTTGTGCTTTTTGTGCCTGTTGTGGCTTGATGGTCCACTTCACTTTTCCGCCCTGCGGATCCTGTCGCAACACAAAATCGCGCCCTCGCGGAACAAGAGTGAGCGTTTGCAGATCGCTATCCGGTCTCGTGAAAAGCCCGTTGACGGCGGCGTTGTCAGTGCTGAAAACACGCAACTCCACGTTGTTCCAATCGATGTCTTTCGTACTCTGGGCCACCTTTACGTGCGGCAAGACTGAGTGGTCCTTAACGAGCAACACGACCGGGATCTGACCAGCCGGGATCTCGTGCCAGTTTGCGCCCGCGTAAACACGCCCACTTTGATAATCAATCCAG
>DASUOZ010000294.1:0-2356 GCA_036276375.1 Pyrinomonadaceae bacterium
GATGAACTTCTTGTCGTTTGAGATGTCGCCAAAGTCGAGTCCAGTCTCATCTTTGTAGATCATCGACGGTTTGAACGTTTCGATTGGGATTTCGTAGATATCGAAGAAGCGCGGGTCACGTTCGTTCGTCGAGTAGAAGAACGATTTCCGATCGTGGCTCCAGCCGAGGAAGTTGGCTTTTACTTTATCGCCGGGCGTGAGATCGCGTTCACTGCCGTTCAATTCACGAAGGTAAAGGTGATTATTCTCGTTGCCACCGCGATCGTAGGTGTATAGAATGCGCGCGTCGTTCGGGAAGTAAGAGACCGCAAAAGTGCTCTCCTTCGTCGAGTTTGTCAGTTGCGCCGGCTCACCACCCGTAACAGCCACCGAGTAGACATTGAAGATGCCTGACTTGTTACTGTGAAACAGGATCGACTTCTCATCAGCGGAAAACGAGCTGCCGCCGATGCGAACGGTGTTCATGAATTGCTCGATCGTGTATTGCTTGCCCGGCTGCTGCGCCAGCACGGCCGGAGCGCAAAGAACGACAAGCACAAAAAGAGCTAAGCTTCTGGCTCGAATCATGGAGATACCCTTTCTTAGGCAACGCGGGATTGATTTACGTGGTAAAGTAACCCTAATTTCGAAATAAGCCAAGATGCCGGACGAGCCCCAAGATGTCCCAGGAACCTCAGGAACAAGACCTTTTTCTCAAGTGCCTCCTCGAAGCGAACGTCGACGGCATCATTGCGTTTGATCACGAGTTTCGCTACACGACGTGGAACCGCGCGATGGAACGCATCTCGGGCGTGGAGCGCGAGGACGTACTCGGCAAGTGCGCGTTGGAGATCTTTCCGTGTCTGGAAGAGACCGGCGAGAATGAGTTCTACCTCGAAGCCCTCGCGGGCCGCAGCGTCGTCGCGGAGAACCGGCCGTTTACGGCGCCGCAAACAGGCAAACGTGGTTACTTCGACGGGTACTACTCACCACGACACGACGAGAACGGTGAAGTGATCGGAGGCGTCGCGATCATTCGCGACGTAACCGAACGCAAGCTCGCTGAAGCTTCCGCACTCGACGATCACAAGCGGCTGGCTTTCCACGTGGAAAACACTCCGTTGGCGGTGATCGAATGGGACCAGGAGTTTCGCGTGTTGCGCTGGTCACCGGCCGCGCAGCGGTTGTTTGGTTGGAAAGCGGAAGAAGTGCTCGGCAAGCGTTTCAGCGACTGGGAGTTTGTCGTTCCGGAAGATATCGACGTCGTGAACCAGGTGGGCCAACGCCAGAACCAGGGCCAGGAACAACACGGCATCTCACGCAATCGCAATTACACGAAGCTCGGGAACATTCTGCATTGCGAGTGGTACAACTCAGCCCTGTACGACGAAAACGGAAAGTTGATCTCCGTACTCTCACTCGTGCTCGACGTCACCGTCGCGACGCGAATCGAAGAAGCGTTGCGAAAGTCAGAAGCGCAGTATCGGTTGCTGTTTGAGTCGAACCCGCAGGCGATGTGGGTCTACGATCTGTTGACGCTGCGTTTCCTTGCCGTGAACGAAGCGGCTATTCGTCACTACGGCTACTCGCGCAAAGAGTTTCTGGAGATGACGATCAAAGACATTCGTCCGCCCGAGGACGTGCAGTTGTTGACCAATTACATCGAGAGCGGTAATAACGAGCTCGATCATGCCGGCGAGTGGCGGCATCGCAAGAAAGACGGCACGATCATCAACGTCGAGATCACTTCCAGCCGCCTGAGCTTCGGCGGACGTCCGGCCGAGTTTGTCCTCGCCAACGACATCACCGAACGCAAGAAAGCGGAAACAGCGCTGCGCATCAGCGAAGATCGTTATCGCGATCTCGTCGACAACAGTCATGAACTGATCTGCACGCACGATCTCGAAGGCAAGGTGCTTTCGGTTAATCCGTGGGCCGCGCGTGTGCTCGGCTACTCGCAGGAGTCGCTGATCGGTATCAACATTCGCGACGGTCTGTTGCCGGAATATCGCGAGGAGTTTGACCAGTATCTACACACGGTGAAGACCGAAGGCTCCGCGCGCGGCGTTATGAAAGTGCGGACGGCGACCCGCGAAACGCGGCTTTGGGAGTATTACAACACCTTGCGCACTGAGGGAGTCGCGACGCCGATCGTTCGCGGCATGGCGCATGACGCGACCGAGCGCCGTCAGGCGTTGCAACGCGAGAAAGAAGCGCGGCTCGAAGCCGAGGCCGCCAACCGCGTGAAGGATGAGTTTCTTTCGACGCTGTCGCACGAGCTGCGCACGCCGCTCAACGCGATCATGGGCTGGACGCAGATTCTGCGGATGGAAAACGTGGAGGGTGAAATCGCCCACGGCATCGACGTGATCGAGCG
>DASUOZ010000295.1:0-2058 GCA_036276375.1 Pyrinomonadaceae bacterium
GGTCACTCGATCCCGGCGGCGCCATGATTCGCTCCACGACTTCGCGCTGAAGCATCACGACGATTTCGGTCAAACACGCGCGCTGTTCGATTAGTCGTTGCAGAATCGCGGTTGAGATGTTGTAGGGAAGATTCGCGACAAGCCGCGCGTGCGCCGCCGGCTCGATCTCGCCGCAGAAATCGACTGTGAGAGCATCGGCCATGACCAGTTTGAAGTTGGGCAAACTGCCGAACTGCTCGTTTAATAACGGCGCAAGTTTTTTATCAAACTCTACCGCGATCACGCGGCCGGCGCGTTCGATTAAGTGAGCGGTGAGTGCGCCGGTGCCTGGACCAATCTCCACAATCGTCTCGTCGTTACGGGGCGCGAGTGCGTCGATGATGCGTTGAACTGTGGTCTTGTCTCTGAGGAAGTGTTGGCCGAAACGCTTCGAAGGAATTGGTTGATCGGCGCTCACGTGGTTTGTCCTGCCGGGTAGCCGGTGACTTCGATATCGCGTCCGCGCGGGATTAACTCGACGCGCTCGAGCTCGAGCGCTTCTGCGATGCGCTCGCTTCCTTGGCCGCCGATGGCGCTTGGTGCATCGCTGCCGCCGATCACTTTCGGCGCGATGAACGCGCTGATTTTATTGACGAGCCCTGCATCAATAAACGAACCGGCGACTGTTGGACCACCTTCGACGAGGACGCTGTGCAGCGAGCGACGACCGAGCGCGTCTAAAACCGATAAAACATTTTTGGGATTTAAAGAAAGGATCTCAACGCCGCGATCCGCCAAATCTCTGTTCTCGGAACGTCCAAAAACGAGCACCGGCGCTTCAGAGGTCGTCGTAGCCAACTTCGATTCAGGCGAAAGTTGGACTTTGTCGTCGAGCACAACCCTGACCAACGGTCTTCTCCGTGGCAAACCGGAGCGATCGGTTAGCAGCGGATCGTCCTTCAGAACTGTCCCGGCACCCACCAGTATCGCATCGTACGCATGCCGCAACTCATGCACCCGCGCGCGCGACTCCTCACCCGTCACCCAAGACGAATCACCAGTGCGCGTCGCAATCTTCCCATCAAGCGAAATCGCAAACTTCAAATGCACAAACGGCCGCCCGGTCCGCATGAACTGCAAATACGCTTCATTCAACTGCGTCGCTTCTTGCGCAAGCAACCCAGTTTGCACTTCCAGGCCCGCCCCACGCAGATGCGCAAAACCCTTGCCGGAAACTTTTGGATTGAGATCTTCGATTGGCGCGACGACGCGCTTGATACCCGCCGCAATCAAGGCATCGGTGCACGGCGGCGTGCGGCCGTGATGCGCGTGCGGCTCGAGTGAGACGTAAGCAGTGCCGCCGCGCGCTTTCTCGCCGGCGGTCGCGAGCGCGATCGTTTCGGCGTGATTCAGTTGTTCAAAGATATAGAAACCTTCACCAACGAGCTCGCCTTCAGAGCTGACAATTACGCACCCGACGAGTGGTCCAGGACTGACTTGGCCCACGCCTCTTTTCGCAAGCTCCAGCGCTCGCGCCATCATGCGCCGATCAGTTTCGGTCATCAATTACCAAACAGACTATTCACGTATTGATGAGGATCAAACACCACCAGATCATCAACCTTCTCGCCAATCCCCGCATAGCGGATCGGCAGGTTCAACTCTTTCGCAATCGCCACGGCAATGCCGCCTTTCGCAGTGCCGTCGAGCTTCGTCAGCACAATACCCGTCACGCCCGCTACTTTCAAAAACTGGCGCGCCTGTTCGAGCCCGTTCTGACCCGTAACCGCATCCACTACCAAAAGCGTTTCGTGCGGCGCGCCCTCAACTTCACGGCCCGCCACACGCTTCATCTTCTCCAGCTCGGCCATCAGGTTCGACTTCGTATGCAGCCGTCCGGCCGTGTCGACAATCAACACGTCGGAACCGCGCGCCTTCGCCGCCTTCAAAGAATCAAACAGGACCGCGGCCGGATCAGTTCCCTGCTTCTGTTGAATCAAGGGAACGCCGGTGCGATCGGCCCAAATCGCGAGCTGGTCTGACGCGGCGGCGCGAAACGTATCAGCCGCGCAGATCAGA
>DASUOZ010000296.1:0-3001 GCA_036276375.1 Pyrinomonadaceae bacterium
GGGGTGCGGAAGTTGACACAAAGGTGCGCCTGATCAGCAAACCCGAACCTAGTTACACGGACGAAGCTAAACAGCACGGGCTGGTCGGCACCGTAGTCTTGAAAGCGATTTTTGCGGCTTCGGGAAAGGTCACAAACATCCGCGTGGTCCATGGCCTTCCTGACGGCTTGACGGAAAGATCGATTGCCGCGGCGCGGATGATCAGATTCGTTCCGGCCACCAGAGAAGGAAAGTTCGTTTCGATGTGGATGCAACTGGAGTACAACTTCAACCTTTACTGATCACGAATGTCGCATCTACTCGAAGTCAACGATCTCAGGACTCATTTTCCGACGCGCGCGGGGCTGGTGCGCGCGGTTGATGGCGTCAGTTTTCATCTCGACCGTGGCGAGTTGCTGGGCCTGGTGGGTGAGTCAGGCTGCGGCAAGTCGATGACGGCGCTTTCCGTCATGCGACTCATTGCGCCGCCCGGCCGGATCGTCAGCGGTGAGGTTCTTTTTGACGGCAAAGACCTGTTGCGACTCTCCGACGCCGAGATGCGGCAGATGCGCGGCGACGACATCGCGATGATCTTTCAGGACCCGATGACGTCGCTCAATCCGGTTTATACGGTCGGCGAGCAGATCGCAGAAGCACTGCGGTTGCATCGCAAGCTGTCGCGCAAAGATGCGCGCCAGGCGACGATCGACGCCATGCGCGAAGTCGCGATTCCCGATCCGGCGCGGCGCAGCGACGACTATCCACACCAACTCTCGGGCGGCATGCGCCAGCGCGTGATGATCGCGATGGCGCTGGCTTGCAATCCGAAGTTGCTGATCGCGGACGAGCCGACGACGGCGCTCGACGTGACTATTCAGGCGCAGATTCTCGAATTGTTGAACGAGCTCAGAAAGCAACGCGACCTTGCAGTGCTCTTGATTACGCACGATCTGGGCGTGGTCGCTGAAGTCGCCGACAGGGTGGCCGTGATGTACACCGGCCGCATTGTTGAAGAGTCGCCGGTTGAAGAACTGTTTGCGCGTCCCAAGCATCCGTACACGGAAGGCTTGCTGCGGTCGGTGCCGAAATTGACGACTGACGACGTCGTGAGAAAAGAACGGCTCGAGACGATTGAAGGCGTCGTTCCGAGCCCGACAGAGCTGCCCGAAGGTTGTCACTTCGCGCCGCGTTGTCCACACCGCATGCCGCGTTGCACGGAATACGAGATTCCGCTTTACGAGCTGGAGGGCGGCGTGGAGGTGCGTTGCGTGCTCTACGATTTAGCGGCTGCGGTCACCGCAGACAAGCAGGATAGGGATTTTGCGGATCAGTGATGCAAGAGGTTCAAACTCAGGAACAAGACCGGATTTTTTCGCCTGACGGCGAGAAGTTTTCGCCTACGGGCGAAAAGCTCGTCGGCGTTCGCGGGCTGATGAAGCATTTTCCGGTTGAAGGTTCTGACGAAGTGGTGCGCGCGGTCGATGGAGTTTCGTTCGACATCTACGCGGGCGAGACGTTGGGACTGGTCGGCGAATCAGGCTGCGGCAAGTCTACCGTTGGTCGTTGCCTGCTGCGCTTGATCGAACCGACGGCCGGACAAATCACCTTCGCCGGCCAGGACGTGTTATCGCTCGACAAGAAACGCTTGCGGCAACTCCGTCGCGAGATGCAGATCATTTTCCAGGATCCGTACGCGTCACTGAATCCGCGCATGAAAGTGCGCGACATCATTGGCGAGCCGCTCGTGATTCACAACCAGGGCGGGTCGAGAAACGGCGATCGCCGCGATCAGGTGGCGTACCTGATGGAGCGCGTCGGACTCGATCCGGATTACATGACTCGCTATCCGCACGAGTTCTCCGGTGGGCAGCGGCAACGTATCGGCGTTGCGCGTGCACTCGCGCTCAATCCGAAGTTGATTGTCGCCGACGAACCCGTTTCGGCGCTGGACGTTTCGGTGCAGGCGCAGGTCGTGAATCTGTTGCAGGAGCTTCAGGAGGAGTTCAAGTTAACTTACCTGTTCATTTCGCACGGTCTCGCTGTCGTCGAACACATCTCGACGCGCGTGGCGGTGATGTACCTGGGACGCATCGTCGAGATTGCTGACGCCGCCGAGTTGTACGCGCAACCGTTACATCCGTACACGCAGGCTCTGCTCAGCGCGATCCCGATCCCCGATCCCCGTCAAAAACGGAAACGAATTATCTTGCAGGGCGACGTTCCGACGCCGATCAATCCGCCGTCGGGTTGCCGCTTTCGCACTCGCTGTCCGCTGGCGATCGAAGAGTGTGCGCACGTCGATCCGGATCTACGCGAAGTGTCGCCCGGTCATCACGTAGCGTGCATCCGTGTGCCGGGCTGGGCTGAAGCGCCTTCACGATTTTGAAACCTTGACTCGCTGAGCAGCGTATCAGCGGCGTATCAAACGAGTCCGAATAACCCTCTCATAGGAGAATCAGCCGATGAGCGCTCCCCAGGACCCTAACTATCCGCCCCCATCAACGCCCGAACCCGAACCGCAAGCGCCGCGGCCAACGAAGCTGCTGTGGCCCATCGCGATCGGCGAGTTTGTGTTGGGATTGATCTTTGTCGGCGGCGGAGCCGGCAATGTAATCGCGGGAGGCCTCGGCACGGGCGCCGCGTTGTGTTTCTTCGGCTTGTTGCTGTTTGGACTCAGTTTCATCCGCATGCCATTACTGCCGAATGCGGAGCCGCCGCTGTCGTGGTTCGAGAAGGTCACCGGCATCTTCTACGAACCCTCGCGTGTTTTTCGCAACCTGAGGTTTAATCCAACCTGGATCGGAGCGTTTCTGACGATCTGGGTGTTGTCCACGATTTATTCGACCGCGTTCATTCAGCGAATCACCCCCGAGCGCATCGTCGACCATACAGTGGAAAAGGTCGCGCAGTTGGGGCCGCCGTTTGCGCCGCCACCCGACGCAATCGCACAGATGCGCACGGACCAGTTGGACCAACTGAAAAACCCGAGCCAGCGCGTCGGTGGAGCGCTGAAATCACTCGT
>DASUOZ010000297.1:0-4867 GCA_036276375.1 Pyrinomonadaceae bacterium
TGCAGGTTTTGCGCGACGTCGATCTGATCGCGTGTGAAGACACGCGGCACACGCGCAAGTTGCTGCAGCATTACGCCATCGACACGAAGACCGTCAGCTATCACGAACACAACGAACAGCAACGCGCGGCTGAGTTGATCCAGTTGCTGAACCAGGGAAGCAACGTAGCGCTCGTGTCTGACGCAGGCACGCCGGCGATCAGCGATCCGGGATTCAGATTGGTGCGCGCTGCGGCGGACAGCGGGATCGCAGTTATACCTCTGCCGGGGCCGACCGCTTTGATCGCGGCGTTGGTCGCGGCCGGCCTACCGACAGATGAGTTTTTCTTCGGCGGCTTCCTGCCCGCCCGTTCGGGAGCGCGGCGTGCGCGGCTCAACGAACTGCGCGCAGTGCCCGGCACGTTGATCTTCTACGAAGCGCCGCACCGGCTTGCGGCAAGTCTCAAAGATGCTTACGAAGTGCTGGGCGAACGTGAAGCTGTCGTCGCGCGCGAGTTGACGAAGCTGCACGAGGAGATCAGACGCGGGCGTCTGAGCGAGCTGTCGGAACATTATTCAACGACCGAGCCACGAGGCGAGATCGTGTTGCTGATCGATCGCACGGTGTTGGATCAGGCTGTGTCTGAAGCTGCGCGAAGCAAGAGTGTCGCCGCGCTGGTCGCACAGTTTGAAGCTGCCGGCCTGGACCATCGCGCGGCGCTAAAGAAAGCGGCGCGCGAGTTACAACTCTCGCGCGCCGAAGCTTATCGCCGCCTTCTCGCCGAACGCAGCGAACCTCTCGATTAAGTTATTGCCTGCCACCCAATTGCGACGGCAATGGTTTATCGACTTTCAGCCGCGCCGGCCGGTTCGCGATCTCCCACGCCGTCATGTAGATCGTGCGCGTCACCTTTTCCATCTTCTGATAATCGATCTTGTCAGCGGTGTCGCCGGGACGGTGATAGTCTTCGTGCGTGCCGCTGAAGAAGAAGATGATGGGAATACCTTTGCGCGCGTAGTTGATGTGATCGCTGCGGAAGAAGAAGCGATTCGGATCCTTCGGATCGTCGTACTTCGTATCAAACGTCAGGTTCAAAAACGACTTGTTGACGGTGTTGACGATCTCGCCGAGCTCGGTGCTCATCATCGTTGAGCCGATGACATAGATCGCGTCCGGTCCGGTGAGTTCGTTATTGCTCCTGTTGGTGTCGCCTTCTTTCCGGCTGCGACCAATCATATCGATATTGAGCTGAGCAACGATCTTGTCCAACGGCACGGTCGGATATTCCGTGAAATAACGCGAGCCCCACAATCCTTTCTCCTCGCCGCAATGCCACACAAACAACACCGAACGTTTCGGATGCGTCGGAGCTTTCGCAAGTGCTTCGGCCATTCCCAATAAAGCGGTCGTTCCGGATCCGTCGTCGTCGGCTCCGTTGCACAGCGTGTCGGCGCCCGCCGGAATACAACCGTAGCCAACGTGATCGTAGTGCGCGCCGAGCGCAACATACTCCGACTTCAACACCGGATCGCTGCCTTCCCAAACCGCGACAACATTCTGCGTCGGCACGGTCTCACTGTTGTTGACCAGGCTGATCGTGAATTTCTTCTGTTCGTTGATTGCAAACGGCGTAGGGGCATTTGCGCCATAGGAGGCATTGAAAATTGTGGTGGCTGACTGTTTCTCGCCAAGAAACAGCGCGTTTGCGACCTCCGGCGAAATCACGATCGACGGTAACGGTGCGCCGCTGCTTTGCAGAAACTTCGCCACGACAGTCGAACCGCGTTCGATCACGCGCCGCGTGCGTTGCCAATTGGCGAGATACTGAAAATCCGGAATGTAGATCAGACCAACGACGCCCTTCTGCCGAGCGTAGTCGCCGGCATTCAGGTATTCTTCGCCTTGCTTGCCCATTTCCGCCATCGAGATGCCGCGCGGCCGCTGGTTTGGCGCGCCGAAGATGACGGCGATCTTCCCGGCCGGATCGACGCCTTTGTAAGCATCGACGTCTTTCGACTTGATTAACCATCCGTTACCCGCAAACACGAGCGAACCGCTGACGTTCCCCGAGCCACCGATCGGAAGAAAGTCTGTACCGGCTGTTAACGCACGGCCGTTGTATTCGACTTTCGTTTGTTCCTGATCGGCGCGATTTCGCTTTAGCTCGATGCGTTGAAAAAACGTGCCGTTATCGCCCGCCGGTTTGAAGCCCCAGCGCGCGAGATTCAGCGCGAGAAACTTTGCGGTGGTGTCGAGGCCGCGCGACGGCGTATCGCGTCCCTCCATTTCGTCGGAGGCGATGAACGTCAAATACTCTTTCATCTGCGCAGCGGCGATCGTGTCGACGCCGCGTTGCGTGGTGATCGAGACTGCGGGCTTCTTCGACTTCGGCTTGTCAGCAGCGCGTTGAGCGTAAGTTGCGGGAAAGGTAGTGACGAGCACGCTCGCCAGCACGAGCGCAGTTAGGAATCTTCGCATTTATTCTCCAGAAGAATGATTGTGTTTACGAGAACGTTGGGGAACTGCTTTGATGCGCGCATCCAGCCGCGGTTACGCGTGTTGCACTGCCTGCACCAAACGGGTCAGCGTGTCTTTCGCATCGCCGTACAGCATGCCTGTGACCGGCTTAAAAAACAAAGGGTTCTCGAGACCGGAGAAGCCTTTGCCCTGTCCGCGCTTCAACACGACTACGGATTTTGATCTGTCGACTTCGAGAATCGGCATCCCGGCGATCGGGCTCGTCGGGTTATCGCGCGCGTCGGGATTCACGACGTCGTTGGCGCCGATCACGACGGCCACGTCGGTGCTCGGAAACTCGGGATTGATCTGTTCGAGCTCGTACAAAGCGGAATAGGGAACGTTGGCTTCGGCGAGGAGCACGTTCATGTGTCCGGGCATGCGGCCCGCGACTGGATGGATGCCGTATTTGACGGTGACGCCGCGTTTCTCGAGCACGTCAGCAAGCTCGCGCACGGCGTGTTGCGCTTGCGCAGTTGCAAGACCGTAGCCGGGCACGAACACGACTTTGTTTGCGTAAGCGAGTTGCGTGGCGATGTCGTCCAGCCCGACTTCCCGCATCGAGCCTTCGTGGTCCGTTCCCCCGGCGGCTGTCGCTGCGCTTCCGAAAGCACCAAACAGAACGTTCGTAATCGAACGGTTCATCGCGCGACACATCAGAATCGAAAGTATGAAACCCGAAAAACCGTCGAGCGTGCCGGCGATGATCAGGACGTTGTTGTCCAACACAAACCCGGTTGCGGCGGAGGCGAGACCGGCGTAGGAGTTTAAGAGCGACATTACAACCGGCATGTCTGCCGAACCGATCGGCATCACCAGCAGCAGGCCGAAGACAAACGCGAGACCCGCCATCGCGAAAAACAACGGCATCGATCCGGGAACAAAGATCAAATAGATGAAGAGGCCAACGGTGACGGCGAGCAGGGACATGTTGAAGATGTTTTGCCCCTTGTAAGTCATCGGCGTGCCGCGCACGAGACCCTGGAGTTTTGCGAAAGCGAGCAAACTGCCGGTCGTTGTCAACGACCCAAACATCACTTCGAAACCGAGTGCGCTCATCTCGATCTTTCCGAGATGTCCGCCATGTCGGTAATATTCGGAGATGCCCACGAGCGCCGCGGCGAAAGCGCCAAACGCGTGCGACAGCGCAGTGCGTTGCGGCATCGCCGTCATCGGGACCCAAAGGCCCATCGCCAAACCGATGAGTGAACCGATCGAGAGTCCGGCGATGATCCACGTGTAACTAACGATGTGGTGGTGGAGCAGCGTGCCGATGATGGCCATCAACATGCCAAACTCGGCGAGGTGCATGCCGCGTTTGGCGGTTTCCGGATGGCTCAGTCCTTTCAACCCGAGAATGAACAGGATTGAAGCGAGCAGGTAGCTGAGTTCGATGAAGATTGTTTCCACTAGTCTTTTTTCGCCAGGTCTTTGCGCTTGAACATCTTCAACATGCGATCGGTGATCACGAAGCCGCCGACAACGTTGGTCGTCGAACAGACCACCGCAATGAAGCCGAGTATCGTGCTGACGGTGTTGTAGTTTGCTCCGGCAGTGACGATTGAGCCGACGAGCGAGATACCGGAGATCGCGTTTGTCGCTGACATCAGCGGCGTGTGCAGCAACGGCGGCACGCGCGAGATCACCTGATAGCCGAGAAACGCCGCCAGCGCAAAAACATAAAGCGCGGAGATCAGTGTATCTACCGTCATACTATTTCACTCCCTCGATCTTTCTCTTCACTTCTTCGAAGAGATACTCGTGCTCCGTTTCAACTCCAATCTTCTCTAACGGCCGCCAGTACCACGCCGGCGACAGACGCGAAACGATCGTCGTCTTTCTCGTAACGACTGTGCGGTCGTCTACAGTCGTTAGCTCGTAACTCGCACCCTCAAACGACAACCACGGCCGGCCGGGAACATCAAACTCCGTGATCTCGAGTTTCATCGAGCTCGGCGGGTTCCATTCAGTGACGCGCTCTGCAATATGGCCTTGTTCGAAGTAGCAGGTGCGAATCGCGCCGACGCCCTCGCCCGACATCGTGCAGCTTACGGGCACGGGCAATCCGATTCGCATCAAGAGACCTTTAGTGCCCTGAATGCGGTCAAAAGTCTTGAGTTGGTTCCAGACCAGTTCGCGCGGCGCGTCGGTAACGAGCGTGTTGGTGATCGTCTCCATGCGCGGTATTCGTCGCGACGGCTCTTCAATCTTGTTTGCGGCAATCAGAAAGAAGGGCAGCACACCGACGACGAGGAGCAACACCAGATGTCTCGCTCCGAGTGAAAGAAGGAATTGTCGCACCAGAACGCCGATCATCGCTCCCATGCCGAGGGAAAACGCAATGAGCGGGGTTGACATCAATATGCAGACC
>DASUOZ010000298.1:0-7058 GCA_036276375.1 Pyrinomonadaceae bacterium
TCTGTCCCGCTTCGGTCTGCGCGTTGCGTTTTATCAGCGCCAGCAACTGCTGGTATTCGAGTGTGGCAAATGCCTGGTCGTTCATGGCGTGTGAAAGGTTACAACGCCGCCGCGCGACAAACAAAGTGTCCGCTATATACAATGAGGAAACTAGTATCGATTCCGGCAAGAGCGTCAGGGAACGCACGAGCATTGATGAAACGACTGATCATTGTCTGGTTATTTATGGCGACTGCTTTTGTCGCCGGCGAGCGAGGTGTTTCGATGTCTGCACAAGATAGAGCACGCGTACGCGCTCCGGAAATTCAGGGCGGGCGCGGGTGGTTGAATACCGATAAGCCACTTTCGCTGGCGGGACTCAAGGGCAAGGTCGTGTTACTCGACTTCTGGACCTACGGCTGCATCAACTGCATCCACATCATTCCCGATCTCAAGAAGCTCGAAGCGAAGTATGCCAATCAACTCGTCGTGATTGGCGTCCACTCAGCCAAGTTTCAAAACGAAAAAGAGACGGAGAACATCCGGCGCATCATTCTGCGCTACGAGATCGAGCATCCGGTCTACAACGATTCCGAGTTCGAGGTGTGGTCGAGTTACGGCGTGCGCGCCTGGCCCACGCAGGTCTTGATCGACCCGGCCGGCTATGTCGTTGGAGCGGCTTCCGGCGAAGGAAACTACGAAATCATCGATCAGGCGATCGCCAAGCTCGTCGAAGAGTTTCGCAGACGCGGCGAGTTAAACGAGCAGCCGCTGAACCTCGTTCTGGAACGCGCAAAGGTTGGCGATCTGCCACTCGCGTTCCCGGGAAAGATACTCGCCGACGCCGCCGGTGACCGGCTGTTCATCGCCGACTCAAATCACAATCGCATCGTCATCACGAAACTCGACGGCTCGTTGATTGACACAATCGGAACCGCTGACGCCGGCGCTACCGACGGCGCGTTTGATAAAGCGACTTTCAGTCGGCCGCAAGGCCTCGCGCTTGCGGGCGACAAGCTTTACGTCGCCGACACCGAGAACCATCTGATTCGTCGCGTCGATCTGAAAACGCGAACCGTTGAAACGATCGCCGGCACCGGACAACAGACACGCGAATACTTCAAAACAGGTCCGGCGCAAACGGTCGCGTTGAGCTCGCCGTGGGACCTGCAACTCGTCGGCAACACGCTTTACATCGCCATGGCCGGTCCACATCAAATCTGGAAACTCGATCTCGAGAAAAACGAGGTTTCCACTTTTGCAGGCTCAGGTCGTGAAGCACGGCTCGATGGTTCGTTGCAAGAATCAGGTTTCGCGCAACCATCGGGGCTCGCGGTCATTGACAACACGCTTTACGTTGCCGACAGCGAATCAAACATCATTCGCGCGATCGATCTCGACAAAGGACAAGTCAAGACGCTGGTCGGCGGAGACCTGTTTGAATTCGGCGACGTCGACGGTACCGGCGACGACGTGCGGCTGCAACATCCGCTCGGCCTGCTCGCATACGGCGACAAGTTGCTGATCGCCGACACGTACAATCACAAGATCAAGGAACTCGACCCGAAACAACGCCGCGTTAAGAGTCTTTTTGGCGCCGGCAAACCCGGGCAAGCAGATGGTTTTTCGAGTTCGTTTTATGAGCCCGGCGGCCTCGCGTTCGCAAACGACAAACTCTACATCGCCGATACTAACAACCACGCGATTCGCGTCGTCGATTTACGAACCAAACAGGCCGGCACGCTTCGTCTGAAAGGCCTGACGCCGCCCGCGAAGAATTTAGCCGCCTCGGAAACCGCCGTCGCGCCTAACGCCGAGGAAATCAAGACCGCCGCACAACAACTTCGGGCCGGCCCGAACACAACTCTCGAAATCAACGTCGCCCTGCCGGAGGGTTACCACCTCAATCCGATGGCGCCGCAGCGTTACAAAATTTCCGTTGAGGACGGCAAAAACATCACGATCGACGAGCAGGTCGCATCACGCAGCGCGAAGGATCTAAAGCTGCCGTTGCGGATTCCGCTGAACGCCGTTGAGGCCGGCTCAGCCAGGATAAAAGCCCAGGTCACGCTGTATTATTGCCGGGAAGACAACACCGGCACATGCCGTATCAAGACGCTCGTATGGAACATACCGATCGAGGTGACGGCAGCCGCCACTGGGCCGAGCGAGGTTAAAGTGAACGGCAAGTTGAAGGTGGATTAAGACGGATCCAAGCCACGGATTAGTCAAACTTGAGCCGCGGATTTGTCAAACTTGCCCTCGTCACTGAGCGCGAGTAATATCCTTGCTCCCCTAAATTTATCCTTAAGGAGTGAGGTCGTGGCGGATAAACCATTTCTCACTGACATCAAAACTTTGCGCGAGCGCGCGCGACAACACATTGAAAACGGCGCAGTCACCCAGGGCTATACCGCGGATCGCGAAACGGTCGTCAAACTTCTCAACGAAGCGCTGGCCACGGAGATCGTTTGCGTTTTGAGATATAAGCGGCACTACTTCATGGCTTCCGGTATCAACGCTGAAAGTGTCGCCACCGAGTTTCTGGAACACGCAAACGAAGAGCAGGGGCACGCGGATTCAATTGCCCATCGCATCGTTCAACTCAAAGGCGAACCAAACTTCAACCCCGAAGGACTGCTGCTGCGTAGTCACGCGGAATACGTCGAGGGCACAAGCCTGACTGACATGATCAGAGAAGACCTCGTCGCCGAGCGCATCGCGATCGACAGCTATCGGGAGATGATCACGTACTTGGGCAGTGACGATCCGACTTCGCGCCGGTTGATGGAAGAGATTCTCGCGGTCGAAGAAGAACATGCGGACGATCTAGTCAACCTGCTCGAGAAAATGGGTTAACACCGGCGTATTGTCTGAAAGCCAGTCAAACCAAACTGACCCCGGACGGCCGACAATGTGCCGCAGTTGTGGGGCGATCGTAGGCGCTTCGGCTCCGCAATGCGCGGTCTGCGGCACGCCCACCGGCCTGTCACCAGAACAACTTCAAACCTACCGGGCAGCCGATCGCGAAACGATCCGGTTTGCCCGCGCCATCCTCAGCCGTCCCTATTTCTTCACGGTCGTTCTGCTCACGGTGAACCTCTTCGTGTTCATGTTGATGTGGCAGTCGAGCGGAACAACCTCGCAGGTTCTTTGGACCGGGTTTCCCAGAGAGGTGCTGGAGGCGTACGGCGCGAAGCTGAATTACCTCATCAACGCTCCGAACTATCAGTGGTGGCGCTTCATCACGCCGATGTTTGTCCACATCAACCTGCCGCATTTGCTGGTCAACATGTACAGCCTGTGGATTGTTGGACCATACGTCGAGAAGTTGTACGGGTCGGCGAAGTTCGTGGTGTTCTGGGTGCTGACGGGAATCGCGGGTGTCGTCGCTAGTTACCTGTCGGTGCGGCCGGATCTGTCGACCGGTTTACTCGGACGATTTCTGTTCAAGTATGCCGACACGCCGTCGGCCGGGGCTTCGGGAGCGTTGTTTGGGCTCGTCGGCGTGCTGTTTGTCTTCGGTATCAAGTTTCGCCGTGAACTGCCGGAGGGTTTCAAGCGCGCGTTTGGCACCGGCCTGATTCCCATCATCGTAATCAATCTGTTCATCGGGTTTGTGGGCCGCGGGTTTATCGATAATGCGGCGCATCTGGGCGGATTGTTGTCGGGAGCGGTGCTCGCAGCCGTCGTCGAGTATCGGCGGCCGGGTGAGCGACGGGGAATGGCGGCGGCGTGGCGCATTCTCCAGACGCTGGCGCTTGCGGTTGTGTTGGTTGCGTTTTATAAGACCGCGCGGTATTTGAACCACCCGGTGCACGTGCCGCAAACAGTCGTGACGCAGCAGGTAATGCTGGGCGAGCAGGCACAGGAGTTTGCGCAGTATGGCGCGGCGATGGCTGAAGCCCGAAAGAAAACGGAAGCGGTGATTCAGAACCGCGATGTGACGGATGTCGACAGTGTCGTCGAGCGTTTAGATCAAGCACCTTTTCTGGACGAGCAGGCGAATGAGTTCCGTGGACGGCTGAAATCGATTCTGGCGCGAGCCGTCACTGCGGCGGCCGCGGCGACGCCGGTTCCCGGTGATGGACCGCGACGACAGCCACCGCTGGAAGACCAGAAGTTGGGCGATGACTTTGCGCAGTGGAACAGTGAATACGAAGAGTGGATGAAGCAAGCAGTGCAAACGTATTTGTCGGGGCAATCAGAATAATTCTTTAGGAGAAAGCGATGGAAATCAGGAAGGTCGGTGTTTTGGGTTGTGGGTTGATGGGCGCCGGCATCGCGCAGGTGGCGGCCAGTGCCGGATATCAAACGGTAGTGAAGGAAGTTTCGCAGGATTTCATCGACAAAGGTTTTGGCGGGATTGAGAAGTCACTGGCGAAGTTTGCGGAGAAAGGGACGATCACCGCTGACCAGCAAAATGAGATTCGGGGGCGCTTATCGGGAACCACTTCGTTCGAACCGCTCGCTGATTGCGACATCATCATTGAAGCCATTATTGAGAATCTTGAAGAAAAGCGCAGCACGTATCGCCAACTCGATGAGCTCTGCAAACCGGAAACGATCTTCGCTTCCAACACTTCCTCGCTTTCGATCACGGAGATGATGACGGCAACGTCGCCCGAGCGGCAGCAACGTTTTGTGGGGCTGCACTTCTTCAACCCGGTGCCGTTGATGAAGCTGGTGGAAGTTGTGCGGACGATTCTGACGGATGAAGCTGTTTACGAGCAGGCGGTGGCGTTTGGAAAGTCGCTCGGGAAGGTGCCGGTGCGTGCGGGAGACAAGACGGGTTTCATCGTGAATCGTTTGCTGGTGCCGTACATGCTTGATTCGATTCGCGCGCTGGAAGAGGGCGTGGGATCGATCGTGGATATTGATAATGCGATGAAGCTGGGTTGTGGATATCCGATGGGTCCGTTTACGTTGGGTGACTTTGTCGGGTTGGACACTACTTATTACATCGCGGAGATCATGTTTAATGAGTTTCGCGAGAAACGATTTGCGCCGCCACCGTTGTTGAAGCGCATGGTGCTCGCGGGTCTTTACGGCCGCAAATCCGGGCGTGGCTTTTACGATTACACGAAAGATCCCAGGAACCCCACACCCATGAACCTGGTTTAGCCAATTTCGCTGGCAAATAGCCATTCTCGTATAGACTTTCCCACTCCGCTGTTCCTTTGCGAGTGCTACAATCCACTCGCAAAAGGGAGTACTGAATGGCTGAAGACCTAACAAAACAAATACCAGAAACTGACAGCGAAAAGCTGACGCTTATCCTCACAGGTGTGCAGGCATTGACGGGTCGAGTGGAGAGTGTGGAGTCACTACGCCCCCTCTTGCATCAGGTGGTCGACGATGTCTCACAGATTCGTACTGACATCTCACAGTTGCAGGAAGGCCAAATCGAGCTTCGTAAGGACGTCTCACAGTTGCACGAAGGCCAAAACGAGTTGCGTGCCGACGTCTCAACGTTGCGCGAAGGCCAAAACGAAATGCGTGCCGACATCTCAAAGTTGCGCGAAGGCCAAATCGAGAGTCGTACCGACATTTTACAGTTGCTCGAAGGGCAAAGAGCCCTGAGCACTGAGGTTCGCACGTTGAGGCGCGACGTTGATCACCAGTTTGGCAATGTATACACCAAGCTAACTGAGATTGAGATCGACCATCGTGACGTTCATGACCGAGTGACACGTTTGGAGCTCAACAGCAACCCACCGAATACTCAAACTTGATGCGCCTCAGAGCATCTCCTATACTGCGAAACGTAGTAACGATTCAGCTCGCGAGGTCGTACCGGTTGCAACCCACAGTTCAGGAAGGACGACTCAATGCGGAAGGTTTTCGCTTTGCGATCGTGGCGAGCCGCTGGAATGAATTCATCACCAGCCGGCTCGTAGAAGGAGCACTCGACGCACTCGAGCGACTCGGAGCAAAAGAAGGTTTGATCTCGGTCTACCGCGTGCCGGGAGCCTTCGAGATACCGTTACTCGCTTTGCGGCTGGCACAGTCGCACCGGTTTGACGCAATAATTTGTTTGGGAACGATCATTCGTGGACAGACGCCGCACTTCGACTACATCGCCAATGAAGTCGCGCGCGGCATCTCTCACGCCGGACTGGAATCAGGCGTGCCGGTAGTCTTTGGCATCGTGACGGCCGACACCGTCGATCAGGCGATCGACCGCGCCGGTGTCAAACTCGGTAACAAGGGTTTTGAAGCCGGAATGACCGCCGTGGAACTGGCTAACTTATACAAGGACGCGTTCGCAGGTTAATAGTCGGGAAAGTTAATATTTGTAGTTGGTAATACTTTATGGGTTCGCGACGTAAGGCACGTGAATGTGCCTTGCAAATGCTCTTTGCGGCTGATGTTGCCGAAATGCCTCCGGACGATGTCGTCCGCAGCTATTGGGCTGAACTCGGAGAATCCGACCTCGATGAGACGGCCCGCGGATTCGCCACGCGCCTGGCTAAAGGCACTCTTTCCAATCTCGAACTGCTCGACGATCGCATCCGCTCACGCGCCGAACACTGGCGCATCTCCCGGATGGCAGTCGTGGATCGCAACATTCTTCGTCTCGCCGTTTACGAATTTCTTTACGAACCCACGCCGCGCACCGTCGCTATCAACGAAGCTCTCGAAATCGCGCGCCGCTTCTCAACCTACGAAGCGACGCAGTTCATCAACGGTATTCTCGACGCCATCAAACGCGATCTCGACGAACAGCAACCGCAAAAGAACGTTCATTCAGAACCGGAAGACAGCGACTAACCGCGTGATTCGGGGAACTTGAAGCGTGGAACTTCAAACTCGAGTCGAACAGATCTCCGCCACCATCTGCGAACTGCGCGCCGCCGCCGCAGACGGTCCCAAATCGCGGCAATTAGTCGATTCCCTCTTTCGCGCGGTGCACAGTTTCAAGGCCGCCGCCATGTCCGCCGAACGTAACGACCTCAGTCGCACTGCACACGAATTCGAAAACCTGCTTCACTCACTGCGCACCGGCAAACTCACGCTCGACGACGAAGTGCTCCGCGCGATGGACGACACGGTCGCCGCCCTCCGCGACGGTTCTC
>DASUOZ010000299.1:0-3843 GCA_036276375.1 Pyrinomonadaceae bacterium
TTGTTGGTTGGGATTGGGATCGCCGGCGCAGTGTTGGCGAATCAGGAAAGAAGCGATCGAGACGGCAGTGAGTTGCAGGAGTTTGTTGGGCAGGGTGTGGTGTTGACGGGAGTGTTGGTTGGACCAGCCGAGTTTGGCCGGGATCGGCTTTATCTTGTGCTGCGGGTGGAACGTTTGGACGTTGGCGGATCTACCCGGCTGAGTTCCGGAGTCGTGTCGTTGGTGGCGCAGTTTAAAGATGCGCGCGATGAAGCGGCGTACAGAGGTTTGCAGTTACGTTATGGCGCGCGGATTCGCGTAGTGACGGCGTTTGGTCGCATTGACAACTACCGCAATCCGGGTGTGTCGCCGTTGTCGGAGTATCTCGAGCGCAAGGGCTACGATGCGACTGCTGTGATCAAGAGTCCGGCTGCGATCGCTCGTTTGGACGATGCCCGAGTCTTTGCGCCGCTATCCCTGCTTTATTCGTGGCGCGAACAACTCCAGCGCCATTTCCACTCCGGCTTCGACGAAGAAACAGCCGGTGTACTCGACGCCGCACTGTTAGGCAATCGCTACAACCTTTCGCGTGAGACCGCGGAAAGATTCCGCGAAGGCGGAACGTTTCACGTGCTGGTGATCAGCGGGATGCATATCAGCCTCATCGGCGGCGTTGTGTTTCTTGTCGTCCGCCGTTTGACGTGGAGAAGGGGACTGCAATTCATCGTGCCGGCAGTGGTGGTGTGGGCCTACTCACTCGCGGTTGGCGCTGACGCTTCGGTGGTGCGGGCAGCATTGATGTTTACGTTCGCGGGTCTTGGGCCGGTGCTGTTTCGCCGGGCCACCTCGTTGAATGGTCTGGGCGCGGCGGCGTTGGTGCTGTTGATTCGTAGTCCGAAAGAAATCTTCGATCCGTCGTTTCAACTCACGTTTCTTTCCGTGCTGGCGATCCTGGTCGTGGCGTTGCCGCTGTTGCACGCGTGCAGCGCGATTGGCGCGTGGTATCCGGCGCGTGAAGCGCCCGCGCCCCCGGTTTGTCTGCGCGGGGTGCGCTGGTTTTGCGAGCTGTTGTTTTGGAGTGAACGCAGGTGGAAACAGGAGTTGGAACGGTCGCCGTGTCGATACCGGTTGTTCAAAACGCCACTCGCCACGCGGCTCGAGCGTTATCGCGTTCAGGCGGTTCTGCGTTACATCTTCGCGGCGGTGATCGTTTCGGGCGCGGTGCAGTTGCTGTTGCTGCCACTGATGATCGTTTATTTTCATCGCGTCTCGCCGTCGGGGCTGATCCTGAACATCGTGGTCGGCGTTTTGCTCGCCGCGTTAACGGCAGTCGCTTTGATTGCGCTTTTGCTCGCGCAGTTGAGCGCAACGCTGGCCGCGCCGTTCTTCTCGCTTGCCAACGCGATCAACTGGTCGATGATCCATAGCGTCGATCCGTTTGCCTCTTTAAACGTGGCATCAATTCACCTCCCGGAGTACACCGGTTGGTCGTCGTTTGTGTACGTGCTGTACTACATTCCCTTGTTTGTGCTTCTTGTTACTAAGTTGCAGCGTTGTGTAGTGCCGTTAGTAACCGTTCAGTTGGTCCTTGTCGGTATCTTGACTCTTCATCCGTATAGCGCCGTTCCGGACGGAAAGCTCCGCATCGACTTTCTCGACGTCGGGCAAGGTGATGCGGCGTTGGTGACGCTGCCTGACGGAAGAACTCTGTTGGTAGACGGCGGTGGGAACCCATATCAAAGCCAAACGAAGACGGATAAGAGAAGTGTCGGTGAGGCTGTTGTTTCGGAGTACCTGTGGTGGCGCGGTCTTGATACTGTCGATTACGTGCTCGCGACGCACGCGGACGCGGATCACATCGAGGGACTGAACGATGTTTTGCATAACTTCACGGTGGATGCAGCTCTTGTCGGCCGGCAACCCGCGAACGATCCTGAGTACGCGAAGTTTGCGCAGACAGTATCCGCTACGAATACGCACGTCGCGACGATCCAAGCCGGCGATCGTATTGACTTCGGCGGTGTGCGGATGGATGTGTTATGGCCGCCGGCGGCGTCATACGCAAATCAACCATCACGCAACAACGACTCGATCGTCCTGCGCTTTAGTTTTGGTCGTCGGGCGGTTTTATTTACGGGTGATATCGAAAAGAGCGGCGAGAGCGCCCTGCTCGCAACAGGAAAAGAATTGAAAGCCGATGTTGTGAAGGTGCCGCATCACGGCAGCAGAAGTTCGTCGACATTGCCGTTCGTTACAGCGACCGCCGCGAAGTTGGCGGTTGTTTCGATGGGCCGATACTCGATGTTCGGTCATCCGCATCCGGACGTGGTCGAACGCTGGCGGGCGAACGGCGCGCACGTATTCACGACCGGTAAGTGTGGAACCATAACTGTCACCACTGACGGCAGCGATCTAACTGTTACGGGAATGCAAAACCATACTTCCCAAGAATCTCCCTGCCGCGTGGGCCTGTGACGAAGCCCGCAAACGCACGCGCGGCGGCTTCGTTCTTCGTGGTTTTGATTACCGCCAGGCCCTGATCGATCGGTTGGTGCAACTCCTCGGGTATCAACACCCAATGCCCTTTGCTTTGCCGGCTCAACGACAGCGCCACGATTGCTACGTCCACGTTGCCGGTCTCCGCGTACTGAAGTGTCTGGCGAATGTTGTCGCCGTAAACGAGCTTCGGTTTGATTTCGTCCCAGATGCCGGCTTGCTGAAGCGCTTGCTGCGCGGCGAGTCCGTAGGGCGCGTGATCCGGGTTTGCGATCGCGATCCGTTTGACCTCTGGCCGTGTCAGGTCAGTGACGTTGGCAAGCTTTAGCTGAGTGTCCGCGGTGGTCCACAGTGTGATCCGGCCGCGTGCGTAAATGGCTTTCGTCCCCGGAATGATGAGGGCCTGCTGTTCGAGTTGGTTGACGTAATCAACGTTCGCGGCGGCGAACACGTCCATCGGCGCGCCGTTTTCGATTTGGCGCGTCAGCATTCCCGTGGAACCAAAAACGAAGACGACCTTGGTTTTGTTGTTTGTCTCAAACTCGCGGCCGAGCTCTTCGAAAGCCTGCGTGAGGTCCGAAGCAGCGGCGACGGTGATTTCCTGAGAGTGATCGGTGGTGCGATGGCACGCGCACTCGAAAACGAGCGTTGTCAACAACGTGAGGACGACGAGCGAAGTGACAAGGGCGCGTTTCAAGTTGGAAAATCGTTCGGCGTGTAAAGGTCTACCTGAGAGCTACCCAGCTTGTAAGTTTTTAGAACTCCGAGCGGCGGCGCGTAAACGTGAACCGTGATCAAATCACGTCCGCTTACTTCCGGATTTCCGAGTTGATGAATGTCGGGGACGCCGGCGCCGGTGACAGTGCCTTGGGGACACTCGCGGCCGGTGGCGAAAGACAAACCCTGCTGTTCATCGAAGGTAAAGATGGTTTCCTGCATCAGTCCCTGGTGGACGCGCACCACGCCGTGCGAACCGTTGTGATCGTGAATCGGCGTTTTCTGTCCGGGCCGCCAGCAAATCACCAGCATTTCGACCGCATCGTTTCGACAGACGCGGTGACGCCAGTAGTTGCCTTCCTTGAATCCGATAAAAGGCTCCAGATCGAGTTGGGAGATCTCGACTGTGGAAAGCCAGGAAGTTAATGCTTCGAGCGCCGGCGGGTTTGTCTGGCTATTGAGTTTTTCAATCAGCGCAGCAAAAGTGAATGCACCGTCGTCGTCGAGCGGATCGTTGGCAGTTGGAATTTCGGTGTTGATTAGCGTCGACAAGAACTGGGCTCCGAGCGGAAATCGCGGGCGCAAGGTTTATATGCGTTCAGACGGTCCGTAGTCAAGAAGGGGGAAATGTCCTTCATCCACAGATTACAC